>CAZMOG010000001.1:0-122894 GCA_964567845.1 uncultured Odoribacter sp.
TTACCTTTGGCCCCGGAAATGGTGTCGCGCCGAGGGTGCGAATAGCAATTGTACACGCGTGCGATATATGGTTTTCGCTTACTCTCTTTACTCACTTTACTACATTTACTTAAATTATTAATAATTAGATATTTATGATTCAAAAAAGTGAGTAAAGCGTGTAGTAAAGTGTTGTAAAGTGTTGTAAAGATTTTTGCCTTTACTCACTTTACAACACGCATATTCACCGAATACACAACAAACAAGAATCCTATATACTTGATAATCAAGCATGTAAACAACTTTGCAGTAAAGAGAGTAAAGTGAGTAAAGATTTTTCACACATATATCGTATTAAATCAATAAAATTTCCCCTGCATCATACTTGTGTTTTGCTTGTTATTTTGTATATTTGCCTGAATATCCGCAAATTACACACACAATGCAAGAAACAACCATTTACCTTGACCTGGAACCACACCTCGAAGATTTCCTGATTCACGAATTCGGAGTTGATGAACTGGGGCGAATAAAACTCTCACGTCGCTCCGATTTTGGGCGTATGATATATGCCAATATAGAGAGTTGTGACTATCGCCCCACCAAAATCGGAATGAGCAACCCTGTAAAACTCACCATTCCCAATACTGAAGATAACCACTACATTTTGGAGTATCGATACCTACACTTCACCAACTTTGCTACTCGAAAAATCAATGACTATCTCCAGGCGGAATTCAGACAACGAGTACGCTTGATCTTTGAGCGAGGCTACCAAATGAAATTCTCACAAAAGGAGATTATCGAGGCCATTTTACAGGACTACAACATCCGTAGATGTGCAATTACATACGAGGCTATCAAGAAATCAGACTACAGATTTCAGAAAAAACTTCGAAAAAACATAGCGAACACACTCCATAACATTAACAATTAAGTTGTTACAAGATTTTTAACCTTGTTATCCCACAAACATAGAAAACTAAATTAAATGGTAAAACAAGTTTTAAACATCGAGGTTCACCCTCTGAAAGTGAGTGATTACGTGGCTTACACCGGTTCCATGGTTCACTGGAGTCCTACTCCCACATTCTCGATTGTTCCGTTTACTGCCGGAACAGCGAGCTACGAAAATCAAACGCAGATAAACAGCGGAATAAGTACATATAACCTAACGGTGAGTGCCAACATCCTCTCTACCGAAAAAAACAGAGCCTCTTTGGAGAAGCTTGCACACCGACCACTTATAGTTAAGGTCACATTTAACGATGAAAGCATTGCAATCTTCGGATCAAAGCATATTCCTGCTCGATTGACATTCACCGAAAAGGTGGATAAAAGCGGATATTATCAGGTGAAAATCAACTGTAAAACTCCAATAGCTCCGGCAGGAAGAATAGGTTAACGTCCTTGTCTTCAATGGTGATTCGGGATAATTTGGAGGTAAAAATTTACACTTCATGTATCCCTACACCCTTTCACAAATCATACGAGGCATTTGGGCCATACGCCCGGAAGATGCAATTGCTCAAAAAGGAATCATTCTGAATATCCTGAAGAGTACAGTAAATAAAGACTATCCCCCTTCACTACTTTCGGAGAGTCATCCTATTATCCGTTGTACCAATCTCGGAGAGTGCGAAGAAAATCGATTTGATTCCGCACCTAAAAATTCAGTTGCAATCATCAGCTTTCACGGTACCATGGTAAAACATGGCGACATGTGCACCTATGGAACAGCCGAGATTGCCGATGTCATTAACGAAGCTGCCGACTCTGATCAAATATGTGCCATTGTTTTGAGAATCGATAGCGGTGGAGGAGCAGTCAATGCCATTGCCCCTTTAACCACCGCTATCAAGTACGCACAAAGCAAAAACAAACCGGTAATTGCTCTATGCGATGTAGCAGCTTCCGCTGCATACTGGGTTGCTTCTGCGTGCGACCATATTATGGCCGAAAATAATATCTCCTCCGAGTTCGGATCTATCGGAGTTATGTGCTCATTCATTGATGTACGTCCGGTTCTGGAGAAAGAGGGCTACAAATTCCACGAAATTTATTCCGACTTTTCTCAAGATAAGAATGCAGCCTTCCATGCAGCTCTTAAGGGAGAGTATGATAAAATAAAGGTCGAGGACCTTAATCCGCTGGCTCTGTCATTCCGAGATCATGTCATCAAACATCGCCCGAACCTGATTGAATCCACTCCGGGTATCTTGAGTGGAAAAATGTTCTGGACCGATGAAGCCCTATCATTTGGATTGATTGACTCCATTGGCAACATCGACGATGCCTGTGCACTGGCAAAAAAAAGAGCCGGAATAATAGCCGTAAACAATTTACTTAATCAATAATTTCTATGGACAAAAAGAAGTTTACCCAGCTAATGGCAAGTGTTGCTCTCACATTGGGAGTTGCCACATTCAAGAAGGAGGATGGAACATTCTCGCTTAGTGATGCTCAGCACGAGCAGATTGTATCTATGTTCGGACAAAGCTTTGCCGACGAGTTCAGAAAAAACCTCAGCAACTACAGTGAAGACAATTCAACTGTTGCCGAGGAGAAGAAGTTTCTGGCTCTTCAGCAACAGTTCGAGGCTTACAAAAAGAGTACACAGGAGCAGATTACAGCGGCTGAAGCTCGCGAGAAAAACCTGCAGAACCTGGTAAAACGTCTTTCAGAGGAGCCCGAGACAGACACTCAGGCAGCAAAACAAACCGAGGCACAACCTCGCAAATCATTCAAGGCAGATATGACTCTGCTTCATAACCGCGTTATCGACAACGCTCTGAATGGCGACGGATTGATGCAGCTTGCCGGCGACACCATCAACTCAACAGAGTTGCAGACAGAGTTTGGCAAGTATATTTCTGATCAAAAGTATGAGATTATTTCAACTCTGTTCGGCAAGGTTCAGGCCACCAAGTTCATGACCACTAAGATGACCGAGAAATCTGAGTGGAGAGCCGTTCAGAGCATCATCACTAACTTGATGCAGAAGTTCACCCCTTACTGGACCCCTTCAGGAAAGGTGGAGTTCCGTCCGTTGACAATCGTCAACCGCAAGCACAAAATCAACCTTGCCATCAAACCTGCCGAGATTATGGAGGATGTGATTGCCTACTTGTATGACGAGGGCCTTCAGCCAAAGGATATGCCTATCGTAAAGTATATCATTGAGCACTTGGTTAAGCCTCAATTGGACGAGGAGCGTGACACCATGCTTGCTACCGACGTTTACGACGAGGAGAAGAACTCGGAGAAGAAGGATGGCGACTCAGGCGACATCGGAGGCTCTATGGATGGTTACGTAACTATTTTGCGAAAGCTTTACGCAGAGGCCGAGAGTGGAATGGTTAAGTTGATGGAGGGGGTTACCCTTACTCGCGAGAACATCTACAACGAGTTTGACAAAATCTACAGTTCTATCCCTGTAAAGTATAGAACCAAGAAGTTCAACATCCATATCGACCCGGATTTGTTCCGCTTGTACGAGCTTGCACGCGAGGATAAGTTCCCTAACCTTAAGAACGAGGACGAGGGCAAAAAACGTCTTCAGCACACAAACTTCGTATTCGAGCCTCTTGACGGTATGACAGGAACAGGAGCTTTCTTCATCACTCCTAAGGAGAACTTCATCCACTTGCTAAGCAAGAACCGCGGTTCCTCAAAAATCTGGATGCAGGGCGAGAACTACGATGTTAAACTCTTCGGAGAGTGGTGGGAGAGCACCGGATTTGCCGTTGCCGAGTTGATTTTCGGTTATGCTCCTGCAGCAGCTGCAGCTGCAGCCAGCATTGAGGACGAGGAGAACCAGGACGAGACTGTATAACCTTTAAAATTTGAGTATATGACTTACACACCTGTATCTATCCCAAAAACCAATAACGGAGGTAGAACCAAACCAAAAGATGCCGAGATCATCATTGGACGTTTCGAAGATGTTGCTACATGGCCGGAACCTGATGAGAAGGGTATTGTTGTTACCGAGGACATTGTGCTGAAAGAGAGTGCCAATGTAATCACCATCGAGTGTACTGCATCGACCATTGCCGTATCGCAGACAACCGAGGGTGATCCCGATAACAAAGGAGTAAAACAGAAACTTGAATTCGAGCGTCCGGGTACCGGCGATGTGGACTTCGAGGAGTTCTGTGAGAACAACGTAAACGAGGATCTGTTTGCGATTGTTCGCTACATAACCGGAAATGTCAATAAACTCTTTGGTTATAAGGGTAACCCATTGCAGATGGTCTCTGAGACTACCGACAATAACGAGGGTGATAAAACCAAAATCACTCTTGAGTCTGTGTTGCGAGGCCGTAGAATTGCAATCTACCAGGGTCAGATCCCAGCCATCCAGGGAGCTGCCGACGCCGGAACCGTCTAAACCGTTTCTATGGGTAAATATGAAGGGTGTGCTTTCGGCACACCCTTTACTTTAAATCCATAATTATTTGTCAAATCAACTACAGAGATAAAGTTATTAATTCTTCTCCTAAGCCCTGCAGTGCTTTTGTAATCTTATCCGATGCAGCTTGCCGAGGTTTACTGAATCCATTGGCATAATTCCACAATTGACGCTGATTAATTCCTGTCAATCTTTGCAAACCCGCCAATGAAAAATATTGAGTATAGTGCATAAGTATTGTTTGAATATCATACCTCCACTCAATCTCAAATTCTCCTTTTAGTATTTCAGGAATATCCTCTTCTTTCCATGAAGCTTTTAATGCATCTATTGCATTATATACATCTTTCTTGCAAGCATCGAGAGAATCTCCTGCAGCAAAAATAACATCACAATTTTCTGAATATGCTCCAAAGCTATCCTTACTGGCACAAACTTTAATAATCAACTTCTCCATATCTGTATTTTTTATGTGATGGGTAATTAAATACCCATCACCTTTGCTAATCTCTTTCTTAACGGTTCTGCCATCTCTTTCGATCCATGGTACGGAACCGGAGGTGACGCCACTCCATCTTTTACGTAAAAGTAGTGGCTGCCTGTTGCATGGCTAAACAGCCAACCCGCCTTTTTGATTTTGTTGTGAAATTCTTTATACTTCATACTCTTTGTTGATTTGACACCACAAAAATAGGTAAAATTACCACTCTTTCCAAACTTTAATGGTAAAATTTACACTATTTCATTAAAATTTCTTTTACATATCCATTATGTCCTTTAAGGTTGCAAGGCACTTCCATACTTTTAAGTATTAATTTATTAAACTTATCAATATGGCAAGAAAAACCAAATCACAAAAAGCTATTACCGAGCCGGAAAACCCGACAAACGTAATGGAAGCTCCGAAAGAAGTTCCATTAGAGGAGAGCGCAGCCGATGTTGAAAATTCTACACAGGATGGTGATTCTTCACCATTAGAGGATGATGCCCCAGCCCAGATTATGGGATTCCCCATAATTATCCCCTTCTTTCCCGGAACTCCGATCGAAGCACTGCAAATGGCAATCTACGCATGGCGAAAATTCTTCCTTGAGCGCCATGAGATATTTGTCATCGGCAATTTACCCGAGGGAATATCGCTTGAGGCAAAGGTAATTCCATTCAGTGATTATACCCCCTCGCCCCAGTTGACAACCCTGAAGATGATTCTGACATTCGTATCAGAACATCCCGAGGCCCCGCATTTCATTCTCTCGCCTGCAACAACCTTCTGCTTGCATCCGTCGGGCATTGAAGATGTTCAGCTGCCCAAATGCGCTTTGCAAGATAAAGAGAAAATCGTATTTGAGACAGGATTGCCTATCTACTTCAGAACAGAAGCTCTTCTTTCTCTATGCCAGGAACTGGCACAAAATGAGAATCCTGATTTTATAAGCAACTACTACATGAAGTTTTTTGCAGGACGTAAGCTCTATTTGTTGAATATCGATGGCGATGACTTCAGAGTTCCTATCGGCCGTCCTAATCCGAATATAGAGCGATTGAGAACTCTTGCCGGACGAAAGCTATGGGCAACCGTTGCACCGGGAATCTGGTCCAACACAGTTCAACAAGAAATTTTGCAGCTGATTCAGAAATGAGAGAGGCTATCGAAGAATGGATAAAAGCTCAGTGCCCTTTAGACAAGGGCATTGAGTTGTATTCTCGATATGGAGACTCTCCATGGTTCTTAAAAGAGCTAAAAAGAGATCCTGAAACCTACAAGCATCGCTTATGGGCCACTCTGTACCATCAATTACTTAAACTTACATCGGAAACTCCCTCTGTCCACAGAGATAAATTCAGAGCCATATATCCATATCTTAATCGTCCGAACTGCCCGAACGAGCTTAAGATCTTAGCCAATGAAAAAATCTCAACATATTGGCGAGTATATGATTTGCACAATGAACTGTATTCATGTCATAAAAATTCCGACTGCCTACGAGTTGCCAAGGAACTTGTGGAGACATGGCTTGAAGATCGAGAAATTAAAGAGGAGTTGGATTATTACAAAGAGCATAATACTCCACTTGAGAAACATAGAATATGGAATTACTTTAAGAAACTCAAGTCTCTAAAGAAATTATCCATACGACAACTATGCACCATGGAAAAGACTCTACAGAATGCTATATGGCGTCTAAAAAAACAACTCTCTGAAAACAAGCAACCCCATTTATACCACTCTCGCAAACAGAATCTATATGCCAAAGAAAAAGAACTCGCCCAAGTCAAACGAATCCTCGACAGTTAAAACTCTTTCCCTCTCGGAAGAGCAGCTTAACGCAATCGAGAATCTCTCGGCATTAGGTAAGAGCAATGAAGAGATTGCCATGTACCTGAATGTCGATGCAGCTCTGTTTAATGGCTATGCTCTTGACGAGAACAGCGACATCCACTACCATTTGAAACGAGGAATCTTAGTTACTGCTCTTAATGAAGAGATGGCTTTTCTTAAAGCAGCACAGGAGGGCGATGACAAGGCCGAAAAAACGCTCTCGGAAATCCGCTATCGCAAAGACTTTAGAGCAGCCAGCCGACAATTCCTCTATACTGCCGAGTTTGGGGATTACAATGTCAATCTGCTTCAGGATTACATTGAAACAGGCAACGATACCTTGTTAAAGCCCGGAGAGCGTCTATACATAGAGATGATGGTAATAATGATGTCTATGCAACGCAAGTATGGTCGTCAGAAAACAATGGCAGTCTTCCAGAAACCCCCATTCAATATGCCGTACGCAAAGGTGAGGGATATGTACGAACAGGCAATAAACCTGTTCTATATCGACTCAAAGGTTGAAAAGAAGGCTATGCGAAATTTGAAGGCACAACAGTTAGAAGATGCTGCAGAGATGGTACGCAGAACCGCCACAACTCCCAAGGATTTCGAGACCTATGCAAAGTTGATAAAACTATCAGCCGAGATTCGCCAGCTCAATCAACCGGAAAAGGATGATATTCCTAAAGGAACATTCGATAAACCCATCCGCGTTTACACTCTGGATCCTCAACGTGTAGGCATTGCCCCTGTTAATCGACAAGTTTTGGCAGCACAAATCGACAGCATTAAAGGAGCTACCGAAGCAGAGAAACAACGTGTACGAGCAGAAGCCGGAGTTGAAGATATTATACCTCTTGAAGATTTAATCAATGACACGTCGCAAAATCAACAGTGAAGATCCTGCAGTTCATGCAGTGTATATGAACTGGCTTGCACAGCTGGTAGGAATGATATGTCCAAGAAATCTGTTTCTCATACTTGGACGAGGATCCGGAAAGACCAACGACATTCTGACCGACCGTCTCATGGATATATGTTACGATATGCCAGGAGCACCTATTGCTTTAGTAGGTGACACCTACGACAATCTCAGCAAGAATATTCTTCCATCGCTTTTGGATGGATTATCACGTAAAGGTTGGGTTGAGAATGTCCACTACGTTGTTGACAAAGAGCCTCCTGAAGTTACCGAAGATATGCGCCTGGCTGCTCCTCCGGAGCTAAGAAACCAATTGTGGAAACCGTACAACAGGATTCTCTCTTATAAGCGCAAGATTATCTTCTTCACCGGTACCAATATCACCCTGGTGTCATTAGACCGACCGAGTTCCGCCGCCGGTAACTCTTACGTACATCTTATAGGCGATGAAGCAAAATTTTTCCCACCTCATAAACTTGCCAAGATGACTAAGGCTTTACGCGGATACTATGTTAAATATGGAAAAAGCGTTTACTATCGAGGCCAGACATTCCTGACCGATATGCCTAATCCTAACCATGTCGGAGAATATGATTGGATTCTCAAACAGTTCTCACGTATGAGTGTTAAGGATATTATGATGGTTATAAAAACAGCCTTCGTTCTTAATGATGTACGCCAGGAGGTGGCAGTTGCAAAATGTGATTACAACTCCAAAGAGATTGCCAACAAGGAGAAACTATTGAAACGATGGGAGGAGCGTTTTAACCTGGTACGCCAAAACTCAACATTCTGCTATGTGGCCAGCAGCTATATTAATTCGGATATTCTTCGTCCTGAATACTTTGCCGATGAGTTTGAAGGAGATTTGGACGATGTTAAAATCTCTATCCTATCAACAAAACCTCGCTTGGCAGCAGGAAATATGTTCTATGCCGGCATAGGCTCGAAACACTTCTACAATGATGGAACCTCGCCCAAATATGCAGATTATTTCGGAACTCGGGAGAATGAAGATTGCAGAGTACTGCGCTATTTGATTCCTGACAAACCATTGGATGTGAGCATCGATTTTGGTAATATGATGTCGATGATCATTGGCCAGGAACAGGGAGAATATTTCCGTTGTCTCAAGAACCTCTACACGCTCCCTCCTGCATGGATAAGGGAGTTGGCCGATAAGTTTTTAGCCTACTTTAAAACTCACGAGCATAAAGTAATTAATCTCTATTATGATCGTGCCGGTAATCAGTACCAGAAGGTTAAACAAGACTCTGCCGGAAAACTCAAGGCTGCTCTCGAAAAGGATGTCATGGGCAATCCCACAGGGTGGAGGGTTAATCTCGAATCACGCAATCAACCCACCATCTACACCTACGACGAATACGATTTTATGCTTGAGGTAATGGCAGAACGCTCTGCAAAACTTCCCAAGGTCCGTATCGATATGTACCATTGCAGAGAATTAAAGGCATCTATAGAGATGGCCGAAACAAAAATCATAGAAGTTCGTGGAAGAAAAAAAGTATCTAAGAAAAAGAGCTCCGAAAAATTACCCTTCCACAGGCTTCCTATGGAATCAACCAACTTCTCGGATTCATTCAAATATATGCTTATGAGGAAAAGATGGCTTCAACAGGTTAAGGCCCACGCTTCGGGCATTTCCCTGCCTATCGGGTAGGTTTTCCAGGCTCGTTTTACCCTTTGGTTTAGTTAATAAACTCATTAGTTGAGTTTTATCCGTTCATCAAAAAAATCACCTTTTTTGGTGTTGAAATTCTGCCCGGGCCGCGCAGAGGGTTATTTGAAATTGCGCCCCATAGCAGAAGGTGATATATGACAGCAATCATGTCCTTTTCAAGGAGTTGAATCAAAAGTACCTTTGAGTATGTTACTTTGGAAAGCAATAGAAGAGATGCGAGCTTTAACGGCAGCCGGCAAACACTTCTCTTTCTCGTTTATGAGCTATAACGCTTCGAAACTTAAGAGCGAGGGAGTGATTGAAGTTGCCCATGCTCAACTACGTAAGAAGAGAGCCGGAAGCGGTGGCACATTGGCCGATGCCCTGTTGGTCTATTACGACTATGATAAACACGAGTGCCGCCAATGCTATATCCCATTGATCATGACTTTTAACGGACATAAAATATCCATACATAATGACAACGAGTAAACCTACCATTGAAAAGCTCGGAAGAGCACGAATCATTCACGTTCCTAACGTAGGAGGATTTATTTATACCGGATTCTCCGAGAACATATCCTCGTCATGGATCCCACAAACAAATACCAACTGGGAAACCTCGCCCACTCATGAATTGGGTGTCGATATATTCCCATACGGCCACGACAATATGTTACCTACCCATATTCGTAACATCATGGACGAGAACAATCTTGCTCCCGGTATTCTTGAGCGCGAGAAGGGATTGCTTTATGGCCAGGGGCTGGAACTGTACCGTAAGGTATATAAAGATGGCAAAGTGGAGCGTGAATGGTGCTACGACGATGACATTTGGGGATGGCTTAAGAGTTGGGACTATATGAGATATGTTGAGATGGCTATTACCGAATACAAGTATCTTCATGGATTCTTCGACAAGGTTTATTGTTCCAAAGGCAAACGTATCGGGATTAAACGTATTGCCAAGTTAGAGGTGGTTCCGGGAATCAATGTCAGGTTGGGCTGGGTTAAAAGCCGTCGTTTAGAGGATATAACCAAAGTATATGTTGCGGATTGGGAAGATGCCACATCGCCTGTTTCAGAATACGAGGTTTTTGATTATCAACGTTTCCTTGAGAAAAACAACAATCCTAACGTTGCCATGTGCTACCACAATTCATACTCATACGCACGCAGCATATACTCTATACCGTCATTCTACGGAGCTTTGAATTGGATTAAACGTTCGTCCGATGTTCCTGTGATACTTAAGTTCATTACAGAGAATAGTATCAATGTGGCTTATCATATTCAATCACCGGCTCTGTATTGGGAGCAAAAGAGAGAGGAACTCGAAACCCACTGTTCTGCCACTGGTAAAAAATATTCTGACTCTATGTTAGAGGAGTTGAAGAACAATATAATGACAAAACTGGCCGAAACACTTTCAGGTAAGAAGAATGCCGGCAAGTTCTTCCATACAATCTCTTTGGAGGATGATAACGGAAAGCCTTGGGAGTGGAAGATTGAACCCATCGATCAAAAGATAACAGACTTCATTGAAGCCCAGATAAAGGTGTCGGAGAAGGCAGACAGTGCTACCACCTCGGGCATAGGGTTACACCCCGCTCTATCGAATATAATGATTGCCGGCAAGTTATCTTCGGGAAGTGAAATGTTGTATGCTCTGAAGCTTTACTTAGGCTCTGATACAGCTATCCCTGAAGCCATAATATTACAAAACCTGAATCGGGCCATCGACATCAACTTTCCCGACAAAGAGTTGCAACTGGGATTCTACCACCAGGTTGTAATGAAAGAGGATGAAGTAACTCCGTCTAATCGATTAAAGAACAATATATGAACCTTCCGGAAACCAAATTACTCTTCTCAAGTATCGATGAGATAAGACAATACGCCCCATTTGTGTATGCCAACACTGAATTCGAAGAGTTACGACACGACATAATATTAGGGGCTGAAGAGCTATGTAATATTATCGGCTCCGAGATATACAATAGAGCGATTGACAATGTTGACAACTCCCAGACCGATGATATTGACAAATGGTTAATATCGTATATCCGCTATCCACTTGCACTGTTGACATATATATCCTTTGCCTCTAACTCGGATATTAGCCATGAGGGGGATGGTCGTCGCGTTAAAATAGACAAGGAACGAGAATCTATGCCCTGGCAATGGCAAATCGAGCGCGATGATGCAGCACTTCGTTTAAAGGCAGAAAAAGGGATTGAACGTCTAATCAAATTCTTAGATGCCAATCTGAAGTTCTTCCCGGAGTGGGAAACATGCGAACAGAGAAAAGATATTAACTCGTTGTTTGTTTCGTCGGCTCTTGTCATGAATACATACGTGCCTATCGATGCATCGCGTGCCTTCTACATCCGATGTCTGCCATTCATCAGAGCGGAGGAGAGTGAACTGGGTTGTATTATCGGATCGGAAAAGAAAGAGGAACTTCTGCAGCATATTGTCGATAGATCATTAAGTGACAAGGATGCTTCTCTGGTAAATGCCATTCGACGCTATGTGTCATGCTCCGTTATGGCCAAAGCCATTCGCTGTTTCTCGGTTTCGGTTCTTCCTGAATCGGTAACATGCAGATTCGAGGCTCCCGGCCAAACACAAAAAGCAAGCGCAGTACCCACAATAGAGTTACTCTCAAGAATCGAGAACAGCTACATCAGTGAGGCAAACGGAGTCATGGCAACCATTCAGAATATCATTACTCCTCCTTCAGCAGAGATTAATAATGATTTTGGAAACACCACAGGCAACCGCAAAGATAAATTCTTCAGCGTATGATAAACATAGAGGCTTTTGAGAATGGGCACAGGGCCGATATACCCGAGAGCTGGGAGGAGTGCTCGCAGGAACAACTGAGGTTTATATTTACCCAGGTTGCAGAACTGTTGTCCGGAAACATTACCATGGATGAATTTAAGGTAGGTGTTTTTATTCACCTTGCCGGGATCAAGATTAGAAAGATTTCCGGATTGCATGATAAGATGCTTACCCGGGAACAACACGAGCAGAAATATTCAACTATTGCCCGTCTGGCCAATTTAGCAACCGAATGGATGTTTGTTAAAGAGGGCAAATCCATTCGCTTCGATTACTCCGCTATCAGGAACCCGATGCCCGATATCAGGTGCGGAATGTTTAAGTATCATGGTCCTGAACACCTTTTTGCCGATGTTACTTTTGGTGAATATCGCGTTGCTTTCGATTACTATACCCGATACATGGAGAGTCAGGATCCTATGGATTTGTCATGCTTGATTTCTGCCCTGTATCGCAAGAACAGAAAACGTCCATTCTCTGCTTCTCAATGTGTAGAGAGAGCCCATCGATTCAATAATATTTCTCCTCTTGACAGACAAATTATCTGTTCCTGGTTTGGAGCAGCTGACCACTTTATCAAAACTGCCGATCTGTGTGTCGATGGAAGGGTCATAAACTTCTCGCCCCTATTTAAACAGGATAAGAGTGTCAGCGTGCTCGACGACGATTACGGAGCTCCTGCCCCATTAGGGATTACCGGCATATTGATTGCAGTTGCCGATAGCGGAACCTTTGGAACGGCTGCCCAGGTCGAGGCTACTCCTTTAATCGATGTGTTACTGAAATTGTATCATTGGCACTGTGAAAGTCGCCGCTTAAACCATAAATATCATGATTAACCTTGGTCACTACTCCGCATACTTCAAAGAAATTGCCCATAAAATCGGCATTGAAAATCTTGTCTTTGTTGTAAAAGAGGAACACTTGCGCAGCACCCTGAAGAACCTTACAGGGAAAACATTGGCAGTTGTATATCCATCATTCAGAAAATTGGGATCTGAAGATAATCACTTATGGATTAACGAGGGGATGTTTCTTCTACTCGACAACGGTAATGAAAAATCCATGACTCAGGAGCGAGAGGAGCAGCTATTCACCGAAATTGGAGAGCTTTGCGCCATTGTCATCAACAACCTTATACACGACCATTCTACCCATGTTGGAGTGATGGCCGAACTTGACATATCATCGATTCAGGCAGAACCGGAATGGATGATATGTAATTCTTGGTGTGGATATTCGGTAACCTATACCTTCTAATGGAAAATATTATTAAACAGCGGTTCCTTGAGCAGATCCTGACCGAGGAGGGAAATAAGTTTCTATCGGGGCAAACTGCTGCCATTAATAAAAGGTTAAAATTCCGCTCCGGTACACTTCTCAACGAACGTTCTTTCTCGGTTCAATCAACCTCCGATTTGAGCGGAAAGCTGTCATTCCGTTTCCCATACTACACCCGATACCTGGATATGCGGCGTAAGGTTCTTACCCATGACAACCGCTACATGAAGGAGAAAAAGGGCTATAAAATATATAACCGTTTTGCCATGGGAACGTACTATACAATAGCCCGCAGACTATCCACCGAACTGACCGACGATGTCCGCCAGGCTATCAGAACCTCGCTGACTGAGGAGTGACAGCCTTTTCTGATTTAAACAAATATGTGTACTTTTTGAGTTTTCTTGCACTCAAATTCAGTATATTTCATTAAATTTGCATCGAACAAAAAGAGATTCAACCATGGATTCCAAAGACATAATAATATCTTACTCATTTAGTAGCAATCATCGCCTTGTTGCCGTTTCAGACAAAAACACTACGGTATTCGGAGGTGTTGCCAAAAATGAACTCGTATTCAATCCCCAAAAAACAAAAGTCTTGGAGTTGGTTCTACGTGCCTTCAATAACAGAACCAGAGAGAAGAACTATTTGAGTAAATGTTGTGAACTTCTTGATGGTTTTATCACTGAAGAGGAATTTGAAAAAGAGATTGCAGACAATGAAGATAAATATGTAATTCCTGAAGGCAAACCTGCAAGTATTGAAGAGATCAAAGAGGCGTTAAATATCTCCGGAAAAATGATGGGCATTGAAAATCTGTCGGATTTTTCTGAACTATTCTCTATTGACCAAGAATCTATAACAAAATCATTAGCTCTTAGTCATGGAGAATAAGTACATAGATTTCAACGACACCGTTGAGGGAGCAAAATGCGATGTTGCTGCAAGAAAACAAACCTTTAGAAGAGGTGGTTTGGTTAAAGATCCTATCGCAAATAAAATCGTTTCAACATACTCCTTGGATAAAAATGCAACTGTCGAGGTTATAGAATCATTAAGCTTGACGGAAGAAGAACTAACATATAGAAAGGAGAAGAATATTCACAACAATGTAGGCGATACCATTGTTGCCGATGCAATAAAATTATATGTTCAAGGTGTTGGTAATTGCTTGAAGTTTGACGTAAAAGAGGGAGTAAGCGGACGCCATGGAGCGCAGTTAACCCGGACAAAACACAGAACCATTGGCACTATACAGGTACCATTGGCAATCTACGCAAAACGATTAGGATATTCTCCGAATAGTAATGTAATTGAACAAAAATAGCTATGGATATTAATATACTTACATTATGCGACTCTGCCCAAGATTACAATGGCAAGATGGTAATCACCGGAACTTTTGACACAATCTCCAGTTATGAATTCCCGGCAATTCATAGAGAAATGGCTGTTGCTATTAAAGTTTCGTATGGCAAGGATGAATCAATAGTATCAACATCTTCCATATCCATAAAAAAGGCAGATGAAGATATTTTTCTTATGCCACACACTCAATTGCCTCCTATCAGCAATAATTTTATCGTTAAGCTAAACGATGTAGTAATACACAAACCTGGGGAGTATTATGTAGAATTGAAAGTTGGAGATACAACCAAACGGATTCCCCTACATATTCTTCAGGTAGAAAAATAACCTCTACTTAGTCACGATATAAGGACTTGGTCACCGGGGAGGTGACTAAGTTTTTTTACGTTCTTTTCAAAAAAACTCAAATCCTTTTGAAAATTAAAAAATAATCTCCATCTTTGCAGTGCAATAACAATTCTGATGGAGACGGAGATAGGACCGCCTCGATATGCTCAAGGGCGGATTTTTTGTATCCGGACTTTATCCTATCGGTATAAACATATTACACGGTGTGTACCCCCGTTTAATGGTTGTAATGGCCATTATTAACTCCATTGGAAAGTTATTGCAGCGGGAAAGGCACGCCGTTTTTCTGTGCCTATGCAAAAATTTTCCAATATGATTAATTTTGAAGTTGTTGAGCCTACCATTAAGGAGACTCATGAGAGATTGGCACAACTTAAAGCCGAAGTTTTTAAACGTCAGGAGCAGCTTGCAAAGCTCATCTTCAGTGGCAACTACACACGCGAGCTTTACTACACCACCCTCAACTCGCTCAACAGTGCACGTGCGGCACTCACATCAGTTCAGGACTACTTGGCACAGGAAGGAGGTGCATCATGATGTTCGACGATCGCCCTGTAAGAATCTCGGCCGAGACCGAGAACCTGATTCGCCTGGCAGTTACCGCAGTGACAGTACGCCGCCGGTTCACCGAGAAATCAAAGCAGCTGTTCGACGGGAATACCGACGAGGGCCGAGAGTTCCAGAACTTCCGCACCGACAAACTGCTACCCCACCAGCTGACAGTCGAGAGCGAGATTATAACCCTCATACATGAACGCATCATCGAAAACATTCAGGACAACCTGACCGACGATGCCCCGGAAATCATAATCTAATCGGGCACAGTGGCGCACCCGCGCCACTGCCCCTCATTAAAAAATATTATTAAACGTTTTAAAGTAAAATTAAGTCGCTATATTTGCGGATGAAGAAAAAATGAAAGATATGGAAGAATTAAGTTTTGGCATGGGCATACTTATTACAATTGTCGCTACTTTGGTAGGAGGAGTGTTTATATTGCCCATGATTGGTTCTTATTTGATGAGTTGTATCGCAGCTTCTATCATTACCGCTATATTGTTCATTATTTCAGGTGAATATTTATTCGGACTTGGAATTATTGCATTGTACATATTATTAGTTGTTGTCGTGTTTATTAAAACACCAAGGAGTTACACAGCTCCACACAAAGAAGTTAATCATGAAGGAGAGGATTCTGGATGTTTGGTTCCTCTTATATTGTTTATATGTTTTATTCTCTTTTTCATAACCATTGTAGTAAGCTACTTGTAAATTGTCCTTTTATCTCTTAAGTCATAATAATAGCTTTGTTATAAACAAAGTTATATCCTTATGGCAAAAAGCAATCTTACTGCAGAGGATCTTGTCCTCAATATTATTATCAACGGAGACCCAGGAAAAAAGGAGCTGAAATCCCTTGAAAAGAGCATTAATGATACCCGAAATTCAACGGACAAACTTCTTAAAGAACAAAAGAGGTTAGAGCAATCAATTGCAAAGCTTACCAAGTCATCAAAAATTGAAACTGAAGAGTACAAAGAGAAAATTAAAAAACTTGACGAGGTAAAAAAGAGCATTGAACTCAATAACAATGCAATTGCTAAAGCCGAAAAAAGGCAACAAGATTTGATTTCAGGATTGCGTCTTGAAAATAAATCTATATCTGACCTAAATAAGGAACGAAGCAAACTTGTTAAACTTAGAAATGCAGCTTCCCCCGATAGTGACGAATTTAAAAAGTATTCTGCAGATATAGATATTCTTACCGGCCGTTTACGTGAATTGAAAGCAGAATCAACCAGAACGTCTGATGCCTGGGCAAATTGGCAAAAGTTTTTTATTACAACAAATAGTATTTTCGAATTAGCCGACAACTTTTATTCAAGGCTCGAATCCTTTATAACCAAATACACCGATGTTGCCGTTGCTTATGAAGATACTTTGGCCGATGTACGCAAAACCACCGGCTTAACCGATGCGGAAGTTCGGGCACTTAGCGAGGATCTTGAAAATATCGATACAAGAACATCTCAACAGGAGCTTATGGAACTTGCACGTGTTGCCGGCAAGTTGGGCATTGAAGGACACGATAATATCAAAGGTTTTGTCAATGCTGCCAACCAAATCAATGTAGCCCTTAGCGAAGATCTTGGAGGAAACGCTGAAGAGGCAATTAACCAGGTTGGAAAATTGGTTGATATTTTCAAGGTAAGCGATACCTATCCCACAGAAGAATCTATGCTCAAGGTGGGAAGTGCAATTAATCGTCTCGGAGCTTCATCTACAGCCAACGAGGGGTATATTGTGGACTTTACTAAAAGGGTTGCAGGATCTGCGGCTCCTTTAGGTGTCTCCATTGCAAACACCATGGGCTTGGCCGCCACATTGGACCAACTTGGCCAGGCAAGCGAGGCATCGTCATCGGTATTCTCGAAGGTTGTTACCGGAATGTTTAAAAATACTGCAGAGTATGCACATGTTGCCAATATGGAGGTTGGAGCATTTAAAGATCTTCTGCAGAACGACGCTAACGAGGCCTTTTTAAGAGTTCTTGAGGGATTGCAAGGTAACAATGAGGGCATGGAGCGTTTGGTTACCAATATGGGCGAGGTTGGCGAAAATGGTGTTCGTGCCATTGCAGTTCTTGGAACCTTATCTTCAAACACAAAGATACTACGTGAGCAACAACTAATAGCGAATAGTGCTTTTGCGGAAGGAATAGACCTTACCAACGAGTACAACATTAAGAATAACAACGAAGCTGCCACTATTGAGAAAAAGCGTAAAGCCAATGAATCATATCGACGTGAGATTGGAGAAAATCTTCTACCATTGCTAAATCTGACAATGAATTTTAGTAATGGAATTATGAGAATGGCCAATGGCACTGTTAAAGCTCTAATAGCTAATAAAAATGCTACATTGGCAATTACCGGGGCCATTGTTACTTATGTAGCTTTACTTAAAGGGAAAATTCTGTTGCAAACAATAAACTCTAAGCTTCACTTAACAGCTACTGCTAATAAAATCAGAGAGACTTATGCCACTCAAGGATTAAGAGCCGCATCTGTTCAATTGTATAAAACTCTTATTGCTAATCCCTATACATTATTAATAGCTGCCATAGGTGGATTCATAACATGGCTCGTCTTAGCAAACAAAGAGACCGAGAAACACGACATTGCATTAAAACGAGCAACTGAAACCCGAAAGAAATATGCAGAGATTGAAGAAAAATCAACTTCTCTATACGAAGAACAAGCTTCAAAAGCTGCAGTTTTGTTCCAACAAATGCGTCTCACAAATGCCGAAACCGAAGAGAGAAAACGCCTTGTTGAGGAGTTAGATGGATTAATGCCCGGATTAATCAATAAAGAGGAGTTGATGAGTGCAAAGATTGCCGATTTGGCAACTAAGGAACGTGAGTACCGTACGGAATTGGCACAAACTATTCGTTTACAGAAGAATCGTGAAAAATTTACAGTTCTTGAGGAGCAGATCATTAAACTTGAAGAAGATATTGCTAAAAAGGAAGCAGAAAGAGACCGAGATTTAGAACTTGCCGAAATGCCCGCTTATCAAGTCAAGGATAGCGAAGGTTATTCCGCTACAGGTCGTTATTCTCAGAATGCTGCAAAAATTAATCCATACGAAGAAGCGGCCAAACAGCATCAATCGGAAATTGATAAGTACAAAGCTGAGATTGCAAGAATTAAACAGGAACAAAACCAATTTGTCTTAACACCCACGGTTACCACCCCCGGCGAAAAGAGTGTAACAGCCCCGGATTCAGCCCCAGTGACAAATTCCGCCACAGATTCAGACTCCAACCCTCTCAAAGCTTCTGAAGCTGCTCTTAAGGCGGAGCGTGATAAACTCCGGAACCTTGTCAACGAGCTTGAATCTATCGAGACTCAACGTTATGCCGACGGTCTTACGGCCAAAGAGGAGTATGATGCAAAAATGCAACTTCTGAATTTGGCAAATCTAAACGCTCAACTTAACCAGGCTAAATTGTTGGGTCAGGATACAACAACACTCGAAACCCAGGTTGCCAAAGAGCGCATTAAGATTGCAGAGGATCTTGGTGCGGCTCTGAATGAGCTCTATTCTGCCGATATTGCAGGTGTGAGTCTTGATGATTTTATTGGTGACAGCAATGTGGATTCTCTGATTGGCCAGATTCTCAACAGTAAAGCCACATTATCTAACAACGCTTCGAGCGATAACGACGCAAAGCAGAAAAGAGAAGAGGCTCTTAAACGCTATGGATTGGACAAGGATCCGGAAAGTCAGGGGTCATTACGAGAGCAACAGAATAGCGAGTTAAACCGGTTGGCAGCCGATGAGCTTGCCGGAGTGATTACTCATGAAGAGGCTGAAGCAGCCAAATTGGCAATTGATAAGAAGTATCGCGACCAAAGAGTCAAGGTGGCTCAGCAGGGGTTCTCGATTATCAATCGAGGTTTGAGCGCAGCCACGGACCTTTTCTCTGCCCTCAAGGAGAAAGAGCTTGCAGCAGCCGGTAATAACGAGGAGAAAAAGGAGCAGATCCGAAAGAAGTATGCCAAAAAGGAGAAAGCTCTGGCCATTGCCCGAGCTATCACCGATGGAGCGTTGGCCATTATGTCAATCTGGAGTGGTACGATTACAAAGAACCCATTGGTCGATAGCATTATCAAGGGAGTTCTGACCGCAGCACAGGTGGCCATGAATGCCGTTCAGATTGCAACCATCCGTTCGCAACAGTTCGCTGCCGGTCGCTATCCTGTTATTGGAGCTGATGACGGCCATACCTACTCTGCCGAGTATGCCGGTACTCCGAACACCGGGATATACTCTCAGCCCTCGCTCGGATTGTTCAGCGAGAAGGAGCCGGAAATGGTGGTTGATGGCCGTACCACTCGACGTTTGGTTTTCGATTATCCCCATATCTATAACTCCATTATGACTATCGCAAGGGGCGGTACTCCGCAATTCGCACAAGGACGTTATCCGGTTCCTGATGGAGCAGCACTCCCCATGGCGTGGATGGGTGCAGATCCGGAGATTAAGGCTCTGCTTCGCGCCAATATGGCCATGATGGATACTTTGAATAAGAAGCAGCTTAAGATTAATTGGTACGGTAAGGGTGGAATTTCCGACTTCGCCAAGAAAGCTGCTGTATTTGAGCAAACCGTTAAATAATCAATCTTATGCTTCACCTATATCTTGCAAATAAGGAGGCTCGCCTGTCGGCCGACACTGAGATTACCCTGAAACTTACCAATGAGTGGTTTAAGGATCGTGAAACTGAACATTCATTCCCCTTTACTCTGAAATTAGAAGCGAATAGACATATTTTCGGATTCCCCGAACGTCCGGGCAATCATGCTTTGTCCAGATATATGGCTCTCCATGGTAAAACATATTCGATAGTTATGCCGGCATTCATTACCTACGGAGGTGTTACATTGCTTTATGGCAGTGCCAGGATTACATCGGTGAGCAATACCGAAGTGGAACTGTTCTGCTATTCCGGAGAGCACGATTTCTGGAAGGCCATGGAAGCATATCGATTAGGCGATTTGCCTGAGAGTATTGGAGAGATGTTTGATATAGAGATTTCAAATGGTGGAGTTTCTATGGACAAGACTACCCTATTATCTAAATTTGATTCATATATCTCATTGCCGGACCCGCTTGATAAAGTTATGTGTTTCCCAACTCTCTACGATCCAACCATGACATCGATACCCGGCGAGGGAAACACGATCAAGCCCTATTGGTTAAATTATAGAAACGGACTATCACTGGTCTCTGAAGAGAACAACAAAACCTGTATCTTTCTACCCTGCCCCAATATGTCTAAAATCATGGAGATAATTCTTGCATGTTTAGGCTACTCGGTAAAATATTCTTCCCTTGCAAGTGGTATTTTTCCGCAGGTTTATATAGTTTCTCGTCGTAAATACATATCCTTGGCACATTACACTCCCGAACTGACATACACTATTCGTCTTACCGACTTTCTTCCCAAAATCACATTTCGCGAGTTCTTAGAGGAGATTGAAAGAAAATTCTGTGTTCTCATTCAACCTCGTAATCCCTTGTATTCCTTAGAGAGTGATAAACAGGTAAACATTGTCTCTTTCGATACCTACATCGGTAACACTCTTCCCATTGAGTTAGAGGTTTTGGATGATTGCGAAAAAGAGGTCTTGGAAGAGGACGATATTGTTGCCGACTATCGATTCAAAGATGAAGATCCATCCGACGATGCAATAAATGGAGAGGTTATGGATGTCGAACCGATAAGCCTCGAAGCCACAATCTTGCTTGATGGAATCGACGAAAACGCTGATGGTGTTAAAAGTATCGAATGTCTTTCAGCCCCCATAGCTAAGTTCATGGATGACGTAAACGCTGACTATAAAGGGGTAGCAGTCATATCTTCCGGTGATACCGGAAATATCGATATTAATAATGAAGAAGAGTGGTTCGCAGGGGAAATTGCCAATCGTAATAGGGAATTTCGAATTGCTCTCTCAAAAAATGGTATTAATCTTACCCCGGAATATGGCGAAGAGGAGAGTTTGAAATGGGAAAATTTGAGGAAACTTTACATTACTCGATATGATTTTATCCATGGACAATTTATGTGTGTAGAGTTTGTTTTAAGGCATCCTGCTCAAGCGTTAAACCAAATCAAATATCTTTTCTCACGCCCGGTTGTCATTCGGAATCTTAGGTACCTCGTTGTAGAGCAGAATATAAGTTTCAAAGGAGCAACCATTGAATATCGAATCAAGTGCTATCCGTTATAGTAACTGTCCTTTAATCTGAGAACTTAAGTTGGTAATATTGTTATATGGAATTTATACAGAAACCGGATACATTGACTTTTGCCGCTACAATGCCGAATTTCATTGTCAGCGGTGTTACCGAAAAAGCTTCGGTCAAACTCCTCATGGGTAGTGAAGAATTGGTTAACGAAACCATGTTTAATTCTGACGCCGGATTAGTTATCGATGTCAAAGATATTGTTAACGAGGCTTTATCTGTTCAGATTCCAACATCACCTATTTTTTGCCAAAACAGGGCTTTGGGACTTTTTACACTGGAGGTCTCTTCGGAAGATGACTCTCTTTCGTATAGTTTTAATGCTATCCGCGGAGGATATGAAGGAATTAGTATCCCTTCAGAATACAATGCAATGACCGTATTATACACCTTCCAGCCGGCCACAAAAATCATAACTACAGATAGTCCTGAATGGTTGACATTTTTTGTCTGTCTCAGATATCTGGCCGTAAGATTCAGATATTATTTTTCTGACGGATCACTAAGGGCTACTGCATACATTGAAGACTTCTATTCCGGCACTCCCGGTTTATACACCATAGATTGTTCTTATGCTAAAGCACATGAACTATCCATTCCTGTTGGCGGAATTGGATATGCATATTACGATGTGGATTTAGTATCATTATCAAACGGTATAGCTTACCCCGCATCTCCAACACAACGTTACCTTGTGACTCAAGCTACCGACTCCCATAAATATTACCTGTTTGAGAATACATTGGGTGGAATTGATACTCTTATCTGCACAGGCGATTTAGCCAAGCGAGTATCCTACTCGGCTGACATTACCGAAAATAATAATGAGATGTTCGATACCGCCAATAGCCATTCGCTAACATTCGAACAGGTTGTTGGAGTCTTCAGCTCCGATATTGAACTAATGTGGTTCCGAGACTTCATATTGTCATCGCAACGCTATGAAGTAAAAGATGGGAATCCGTATAAGATAATTATTGAAGATACAGACACAGAAATCAGTCTGGCCAATGCCGATATTGTAAGTTTTACTTTCCGTCGTGCAACGGAGGATAAATATTCCGGATTCATCCGCCAAAGATTCGAACTACCAACAGGACTCATCTTTGATGGCCCCGACGACACTGATTTTTTCTAATGCCTCTGTTGATGGACTATCCGGAAGCATCAGCAGAGCAAGAACTTCTTATTCCGGTTCAAGTTAAGGGCGAGGAGAGGTGGAGCCATATCCCCGCATCAAAGTTGTCCGGAGGTACAATGAGTAGTTGGTATGAGACATCGCTTGAAGAACCTATAGCACTATCCTTTAACATTGAATAAAAATAATTAATATGGCAACACTTACTTTAACCCCTAAAAACATTGCCCCCGGGTTTGCTTTCGGTCCATACGCTGCAGCCCAAGCAATGTCCGATACTCAAAAAGCACAATTCATCCACTTTAATACCGACACTTCGGGAGATTACGTTGGAACTATCTCGTTCAAAGGAATTCTGTTTGGTCAAGCCAAATATCTTACTTCGGTGACCAATTTAGGCGATGGAACTATCCTATTATCCATGACAGGCAGGGATATCGTGTCAGCTTCACTCAAAGCCTCTACATCCGTCTATGGAATGGTTAAAACAACGAATTCTATTTCCGGTGCAGATACAGATACCTCTTTGGTACCTACCTACAGTGTTGTTTATGCATTGGAAAATAATAAAGCACCTAAAGCCAGCCCTACATTCACCGGAACTCCCAAAGCTCCGACACCTACTTCCGATACCGAAACTACCCAAATTGCCACAGTCGGCTATGTTCTTGATAAGATGGCGGCTAATGATGCCATGCGCTACTGTGGCACATTGGGCACAGGAGGCGACGTAACTGCTCTACCTACAGTCACCGATACTTCTGTTAAACACGGAGACTCATACAAAGTTGTTACTGCCGGAACGTACAATAGTCAAAGTTGCAAGGTTGGTGATATGTTCATTGCCAACAAACCCACCTCTACCACCGGCAAATGGGATTATGTTCCTTCAGGAAATGAAAATGAGACGTCAATCAAGTACACATCTATTCCTTCTGAAGTTACAATTTCCACTACTGCTGAATATGGAACTGTGGTTCTTGGCGATGCTGCCAAATATACTGTATTGCCTTCAGGTGCCAACGCATCGGATACCGATGACTATCTTCCTACTGCTAAACGTGTACAAGATAAAATAGATGCCCTTAGTTTATCTATTTCCGGAAAGTTGCGCAGCGTAACATCTACAACTTTAGCTACCAACACCGCACAGGGGGCCGTTACCATCGAATTAAATAGTATTATTACCGCAGCTTCTTTGGGAGGTCTTGCAGCTAATGCAACTCCTGCATTTGGTGGAACAGCAACAATCTATGGAGTTAATGTTGATGCCTACGGTCGAGTTACGGCCAGAGGTACAGGCTATACTATCAAGATTCCAAACTCTGTTGCATCGTCGAGTGCGAATGGACTTATGAGTAATACAGATAAGGCAAATCTAGATACCTTAGTTTCCTCGTGTTGTTGGTATGAAACATCGGTTAGTTAATCATGGCAGTCAGTAGAACAAAAAAGGGCATTCCTGCGGTAGTGGTACACCCAACCTACGGAGCTTATTCCGGGGATAGTAAAAATACGACAGAAATCCACTTCTGCAAGGAGGAAAAAAAGATCTTCGTTGGAGATATTTTGTACTCATCAGAAAAGTCATGTCTGTGCGGTTCTCATACTGCATCTACCGGAGGTTGGTACAAACTCGGCCAACTTGAATGCGATAGCACCGCTTATGTCAATGTAAATGTAATATGCTCCATTATGGAGACATATAATTCGGCATACTCAGGTCTATTCGTATTACAAGCCAGATACGAAGGATCAGGGAGTTGGAGCATTAAGAAATTGCAATGGCTTGCCCGGATTGGATTTAGTGCAACTGCAATTAAATGTGTTGTTGATGGCAACAAAGCATATCTTTATGCCTATAAAACTACAACACAATATAGTAGGTTGTTTGTCAAAGTACTTTGCGAGTCCGGTGTTTACAACAGAATTCCCTATCTCTTCCTTGCTGATAATTCAACTCCTGAAACCTCAACTCCCGGAGGAACCACAATTACGGAGTGCTGTGCTCCCACAGCAACCACCGCTACAAACCTGGCAAGTGCCCCTGTGATTGCAGCCGGTACCACAAGCACAAACGCAATAACCGTTACTGCTGGTGGTAAAAAATCGGCCGAGTTCACCGTCCCATACGCCACTAAAGCAGAAAGCGCAACATCAGCAACTTCCGCTACGTCTGCAACTACCGCTACAAACCTGGCAAGTGCCCCTGTGATTGCAGCCGGTACCTCAAGCACAAACGCAATAACCGTTACTGCTGGTGGTAAAAAATCGGCCGAGTTCACCGTCCCATACGCCACTAAAGCAGGAAGCGCAACATCAGCAACATCAGCAACTTCCGCTACGTCTGCAACTACCGCTACAAAGGTTAGTAATGCCTTGACATTCGATGTAGGAAGCGATATTTCTTATAACGGAAGCTCACCTCTCTCTGTCATTGTACCTTCTGACATGATCGCAACAGCTTCATCAAGTGGATTTACTCTCAAGAGAGCATCTAAAACATTTTGCGCCATTCTTAATACGGTTGAAAGTGTAACTCCTTTTTGGAAAATTAAACTAACCTCTTACTCCGATTTTAGTAGTCTTGCTCCGCAAAATGGGGACACCCTGTTTTTGTGGGTTAAAACAACAATCTCAGCATCTTCTACCGCATATCCATTCTGTATACCTTACAGCTCTGCTGGCGAAAGTGATAATTCTAAATGCATTCCTTTATATCATGGTCAAAGCGCAGGGACTCCGAAGGAATGGTTGGGTTCTACTGCTCTTTCTGCCGGATTTTACATGTTTGTCTTCAGGTCTGATGTTCGCGGTACCAGTACAGAGATCACCTCTGATGGCGGCTGGGTATTCTTATATCGAAATGTATCAACAACATAAATTTTACTACTATGAGAAAAATATTTTACAACTCCATTGTGGCAAAGATCCTGCTTTGCATCAGCGCATGTACAACCATCACTGTAGGTTGTTTTATCTGCACGAAAAAAAGTTCACTACCACAGCGAACCATTAATCATGAATCAACTCACGTATGCCAATTCAACGAACTCTTTGTTCTCATATCGGCAATTGTCATGCTTTTGGTTTGGATATGTAATGCTCCTTTGGTGTTATTAATACTCCCCTTTGTGTCATGGTGGTGTTTTTACGGCTTGGAATGGCTAATCAGGATGTTTGTTAATCTGTTCAAGGGGAAGTTTGACTGTTTCACTGTATATAAAGCCTTGACATTCGAGCGCGAAGCATACGGACATGAACATGACGATCACTATGTCGAGAACCGTAAATATTTTGCTTGGCTTCGATATTTATAACCTGACGTGTCCTTTCCATATCTGTACCGAAATCTGAATTTTGTATATTATATGGATAACATTACAACATACATCACACGCTACACTCTATTCGCAATAGGGCTGATATCAACTTATATCAATGAGTTTATCGGAGTGTCTATTCTGTTCATAATTGTGTTTGTTATTGATTTTGTGACCGGGACGTTAGCTTCATTCCGTTCCGGGCATAAAATCGAAAGCAACAGGCTTCGATGGAGTTTTGCCAAGACGGTATGCTACCTTGGTACATTTGCCTTTACCCTGCTTTGCGGTGTATTTCTTGACAGAACCGATACATTCGTTGAAGTTGTCAAAATAGAGGAATACATAGCGATATGGATAGAAGCAACCTCGATTACCGAGAACCTTATAATTCTGTTTCCCGGATTCGAGTTCTTTAAAGTAATGAACTTTATGCTCTCGACCGTATGGGTCAAGAAAATATCAGGAATGATGGACTATTTAAAAGAGAAAAACGACAAAAAAACATGAAAATCATTGAAGGGAAATTGACCTGCCCGTTTGGAACGAGGATTCATCCTGTAACAAAGAAGCGAAACTTTCATAATGGTATCGATATTGCATGCCCTATCGGGACTCCTATATGTGCTCCCGGCAATGGAAGGGTTGAAAAAATCCTATCAAACGACATTGGAGGAGTTCAGATGATCATCAGCGTTAGAAACGAACGCTATGGATTTGCTCATCTCTCCGAATGCCTATTACCCGAGGGGACTTCTTTTCTGTTAGGAGAAAAAATTGCCTTGTCAGGCAATAGTGGACGAACAACTGGTCCACACCTTCATTTCACACATAAAAGTGGAGGAGAGTGGATAAATGGGAAATATATTGGAGGTGAATTTATAGATCCAAAACATATATGGGAAAAATCATTATAAGAATCATTGCAATAGTTGTACTAAGCTTCATGATATACGCTTGTGCAACACATAAGAATGTTTCCTATTCGGCCCAGAATAGTCAAAATGGGATATATCAACTACGTGAGGAATTAAGTCGCAAGATTGAAGAGTATAACAAACGAATCGATTCAATAAATGCAAAACTCGCATTATCGATGCTATCTTCTAAAATTGAAAATAAGAAGATTATCACTTTCGAACCGACACTCCCAATTGTTCCGGAAACAGGATTGCCACCTGTAAAAAGCATAGAAGAGAGTTACTCAAGCGAAATTAACGAATTAAAAGCCATGCTTCACTCCATTGAGACTCGAATAGCCGAGGATTTGAAAAACATTCGTGATTCAATGTCAATGATAAAGGTTGATTCTGTCTATATAAGCAGCAACACCTCACAGACTGTCGAAACAAAAAAGAGACCTAAATCCATACTTATTTTGTGTGTAGTAACCGTACTGTTTTTTAGTTTTATGGTTGTTTATCGTTACCTCCGTAAAAGGTAGCGGAGACTCCTCGAGCAGCGATGCCGAGGAGTTTTTTATATCTCACCATTCTCAATATTGTCTGCAGCTCGGGATAATGCACCTGCCATGTCTCGTAATGCAGAGACAAGTTTTCGATACTCCTCCGGCTTAAATGTTGCCCTTACCCCATTAACTACATTCCCATGTAACCGTTGTATTATCCATGCTCTTGATCTATCGAAATAGATGTTTGCGATTCCTGCATAATTCACCAGGTCATTCAATTCCTCCTGCATCAAAATCAATGCCTCCTCTTTCGTCATTGCCATATTTCTACGTTATTAATTATACCGCAAATATAATAAACTTTTGTATATATTTACAGTTCGTCAAGATTTGGCATTTTCTCTTTAATTGCTTTATTGGTCATGCCAAGTTTATTTCTGGTATATATCTCTGTGATCGATACGCTGGAGTGTCCATTCTGGTCTCGCAAATCATAAATCGATACATCGGCATCGAGGGCCAAAGAGTTCCCGGTATGTTTCCATGAGTAAAGTTTATACAATGGCGGCATATTCAACTTCTCACGTATTTTAACCCAACGGTTATTCATGTTGTTCTTCCCAACAGGTATAGGTCCCGGTACTCCTTGTTTCCCAAAAAGATACCAGTCGGGATTATATTTCTCTATTTCGTAATCATATCTGAGTTTTCTTGCAAAATGGTCAGGCAACGTTGCATGTCTTTGCTTTCTATTTTTCGCTCTATCCTTATCTATCTTGACCAAGTTCCTGTACAAATCGATGTCGCCTACTCTCAACAAACGTAGTTCGTTACCCGGGCGAATCATACAGTAACACATAAACTCGATAAACATCCATAGTTGTAAATCCGATTGCTCAATATATTCTCGGAAAACAACAACATCTCTGTTACTTATCGGGCGAGGTGCATAATCCTTCTCGATACCTATAGGCATATCATCGAGTTCTCTAACCGGATTCACTGTTATTATTTTTTCTTTATACACCAAATCAAAGCAGCTTGCCAGAACCTGCCTATAGTCCAGGATTGTATTGTTGGCCAACTTCTCTGAATTCGCAAGCCAGGTGAAAAATTCCAATAGTAATGAAGAATCTATATCGGTTACATGACCTGATCGCGCAGTGTAGTTTAACCACAACGAGAACTTTCTGAGTTTGGATTCGTAGGTTTGAATCGTCTTGGATTTTTTTCCCTTCTTAATTGCTTTGTCAACGAACTTTTCTGCCCAATATACAAAGTGTAATGGATCCTTGGCCTTGGATATACTTCGGAATTTTTTCTCCGTACAATAAGGCAAGTATATTCCTGATTCCGATACTTGAATTTTACTTGCGCGGGAATAAGTGCGAATGGTCATATCCGGACGCCAACCGCTCTCCAAAGCTACAAGAGTCTCCATTAATATCTCCTTAGCCTCTTTTTCCCTTAATCGTTTGTTGGAATTCGCTGGTACATAGCGTTTAAACCTGCGTAGATGTCCGGTTATTTTACAACGAATAGAGTAATAGACGAACCATCGGCCATTTACCGGCCGACACAGTTTAGGTAATGTATAATTTTCTCCCATGGTAATGATTTAGTCTCCTTAAAACTCTTTTCAACCGATAGGAGAGTGCCACCAAAACCACCATAAAAACAAAGTGTTCTCAGTGAGAACACTTTTTGTGCTTGTGAGCACAATGTAAATTATTGTGTATCAATTTTTGGTCGAGATGACTGGATTCGAACCAGCGGCCTCCACGTCCCGAACGTGGCGCGCTACCAACTGCGCTACATCTCGAAAAGCGAATGCAAAGATAGTAAAGTTTTAAATAATAAGTCGTATCTTTGCGGAAAATTTTAGAGTTATGGATTCAGTCAGACAAAACAAGGTTTCACGACTTATACAAAAGGAGCTTAGCACTCTGTTTCAGCAGGAGTGCAAGGAGTATTGCGCAGGCTCGATGGTATCGATTACATCGGTAAGAGTATCTCCCGATTTGTCATACGCAAAGATTTATGTCAGTATCTTCCCATCGAATACTGTTGAAAAGATTATGGATAATCTAAGCAATTACAACAAGAACATTCGATTCCTGCTTGGAAAAAAGGTTGGAAAACAGTTAAGAATTATTCCGGAGCTTCGATTCTTCGTTGATGATAGTTTAGATTACATTGAAAAGATTGACACATTGCTAAAGTGATTGCATGCACCTCAATGCCTTTATAGCCAGACGTTTTCTATTCTCGAAAAAGAGACAAAATGCAGTAAACATCATTTCGCTTATTGCAATAATCGGTATGGCAATAGGAACTGCGGCATTGATTATAGTTATGTCGGTTTTCAACGGCATTGATTCAGTTATTAAATTGAGCGAGGTCAGCGTTACACCGGCATTAACAATCTACCCCAAAAGCGGTCGCTTTATTGAACGCGACTCTGTTTTACTTGAAAAGATAGGCAAGCTTGAACATGTCAGCCACCTCCATTCGATAATTCAAGAGCCTATTGTTATCAAGTTTAAAGGAAGTATCAGACCTGTTGTTGTTAAAGGTGTTACCTCGGATTATGTTCTGAAAACAGAGTTACGCGACAAAATTATTGGAGGAGGCGCCTATGTAACCTCGCCCGAAGGGGAAAATGCAATTATTGCAGGTTATGGTGTGGCAGCAGATATGGATTTAGAGTTCAGAAAGAGTAATCCTATTCTTTTATGCTATCCGGATAGGTTTGCCAATAGCGCATCTATGTCGGCTCTTTCAATGGTAGAGAGCAGCTTAGCCGGAGTCTTTTCCTACAACCAAGAGATAGACAATAGGGTTATTTATGCCAATTCCGATATTGTGGCAAAACTGCTTAAATGCGAGGGGCAAGAGAGTAAGATTGAAGTTTTTGCCAACGAAGAGCACATCCCACAATTAAAAGCAGAGATCACGAAAATTCTACCGGAGAATCGCTATTGCTTAGATAAGTACGAGGAGAATAAAAGTTTTTATGCTATGATGAAGAGCGAAAAGCTGGCAGTCTTTTTAATTATGCTTTTTATCATTCTGATTGCTTCATTCAATATCATTGCCTCGATTTCAATGCTGATGATGGACAAAAAGAGCGATTCATTAATCTATGCTTCAATAGGGCTTGACTGCAGCAATATTAAGAAAATTTTTCACATTCAAGGAGTTGGAATCATTACTATCGGTATTGCAGCTGGATTCATTATTGGATGTTCATTGGCATTGATTCAAGAGCATTTCGGAATAATTACGCTTGGCGACGGAAACTACATTACAAGCGCCTACCCTGTTGATTTGCAGAGTGGCGATCTTTTGATTATATTTGCAACTGTTTGCACCATAGGGTATATTGCTACAACTATCCCGGTGCATTTCTTAACAAATAAATGGTTTAAACAACAATGAAGCTAAGAAAGTTATTGACCTTTGTGCTCTTTGCGTTAATTGGAGCAACAGGTATACAAAGCGGCTATGCTCAGTCTGAAACAAAGATATTGATTGAGACAAATTTTGGCAATATTTATGCCAAACTATATAACGATACCCCTATCCACAAGTCAAATTTCATCAGACTTGCAAATGCAGGTCGTTACGATGGAACTCTATTCTTCCGTACAGTGAAGAATTTTGTAATTCAGGGAGCATCGTCTGATAGTAAAAATCCTAAGCCGGGAATTGCACTTGGTTATGGTGATGGCGTTACTATCGATGCCGAAATTAAACCCCATCACTACCATAAATATGGAGCATTATGCGCTCCACGCCAACCAGACAGAGCCAACTTTTTCAAGGAGTCTGACATATCACAGTTCTACATTGTAGTGGGGCGTGTTTACGATGAGAAGGAGATTGAGAATATGGAGAAGTCGGTAAATGTTCCCTTAAAGAACAGAATTACCGCCAAACACATGGACAAGATAACAAAAGATAATCTGGCACGTTTGAAGAAGGAAAAAGCCGAAGCGGAAGCTGCCGGAAATATTGAACTTGCAAAGCAGAAGGTCGAGGAGTTCAGAGCCATTGCAAACCGCATAAAGAAAGACATTGCATTCGAGTACGAGAGCAGTTCTGAGCGCTTGGTTATCTCGCCAGAAAAACGAAAAGATTATACAACTGTGGGCGGACTTATGCACCTTGATGGCGAATATACAGTTTTTGGCGAGGTTACATCGGGAATGGATGTAGTAGAGAAGATTGCTGCCCTGCCAACAGATCCCGATGACCGTCCATTGACCGATGTTAAGATTATTGAGGTTAAGATTCTATGATTAGATTAAAAAGGATAATTATCTTCATAACAAATCTTCTATGGCTCGGTTTCACCTTTTATCTTTTGGTAAAACCCGATATAGACGAGCCCAAACGTTTCGATTTCCCTGGCAGGGACAAAGTTGCACACGCCATTATATTTGCTATTATGGCAACACTCATAAACCTGCTTATCAGGTATGTATCAAAGCTTGACCTAAGAGTAATATACACCATATCCATTTTGGCAGTAACAGCTTTTGGGGCTATTATGGAGATTGTACAACTACAATTCTTTACTCGAGGTTGTGAGTTCTATGATGTAGTTGCAGACTTCGGAGGAGCTGCCTTGGGGTGTATGCTATTTCCGGTAACACTCTCAATTATCAAGAAAATAGGTTTTTTCGTAAAAAATATGTAGTTTTGCATCGTTAAAATTAGGAATAAGATGATTAATAAGATTAATACATTAATTGCAGAAATTGAGGCTTTTGAAGCAACCTCGTTAGAGGCTGTTGAGGCTTTCAGAATTAAGCATTTAAGCAAGAAAGGAACCATTGCAGAACTTTTCGAGGAGTTTAAGGCGCTACCGGGCGATGAGAAACGTACCGTTGGTCAAGCCATGAACGAATTGAAGACAAAGGCAATGGATAAGGTTAACCAACTCAAAGAGGAGTTGTGCAATAACGAAAGTTCAGAGAGCGAAAGCGATTTGACCCGCCCCGGCGATAACATCCGACTGGGAAGCAGACACCCTCTTTCATCGGTTAAGAATGAGATTCTTTCAATCTTCGCTAAGTTGGGTTTTACCGTTTCCGAAGGTCCCGAGATCGAGGATGATTGGCATAATTTCTCGGCATTGAATTTCCCTGAGGAGCACCCTGCACGTGATATGCAGGACACATTCTTTATTCAGAAGAATCCCGACATTATTCTACACACTCACACCTCATCGGTTCAGGTGCGCGATATGGAGAGCCATCCGCTTCCATTGCGTCTTGTAACTCCCGGAAGAGTATTTAGAAACGAGGCTATCTCAGCACGTGCACACTGTATCTTCCACCAAATCGAGGCTCTTTACGTTGACGAGGGGGTATCATTTGCAGACTTGAAACAGACCCTTACATATTTTGCTAAGGAGCTGTTCGGACCAGATACACAAATCCGCCTACGTCCATCATACTTCCCATTCACCGAGCCATCGGCCGAGATGGATGTGTCATGTTCATTGTGCCACGGAAAGGGATGTAATGTTTGTAAAGGAACAGGATGGCTTGAGATTCTTGGATGCGGTATGGTCGATCCAAACGTTCTGGAGCTTAATGGAATTGACAAAGACAAATACACCGGATTCGCACTTGGAATGGGAATTGAGCGTATCACCATGTTGAAATACGGCATTAAGGATTTGCGTCTATTCTTCGAGAACGACATTCGTTTCTTAGAACAGTTTACAGCAACCATTTAGTAAAAGATATATGTCTGCGGGCCTTGCCATAACCATACTTCTTGCATACTTTTGTATGCTTATGATTGTAGGTTATTTCACCTCAAAGAACAGCAATGCCACGACATTCTATAACGCCAACCACTCTGCGCCATGGTATTTAGTGGCTTTTGGAATGGTTGGCGTTTCACTTTCCGGAGTCACCTTTATCTCCGTTCCGGGCGAGGTGGGCAACACCAACTGGAATTACCTTACTTTGGTAATAGGAAACTGCATTGGCTATATGCTGATTGCATGGATACTTCTACCCATCTTCTATAAACTGAACCTGATCTCTATTTATGGTTGGCTTGAGAAGAGATATGGCCTAAGGACCCGAAAAAGCGGTTCAATACTCTTTTTGGTTTCACAACTTATTGGAGCATCGTTCAGACTGTTTCTTATTGTTAGCGTTCTGCAAATAGCATTTTTCAACTCAATAGGTATTCCGCTCTGGTGTACGGTTCTGATTACCTTGCTTTTTGTGTGGCTATACACCTTCCGCGGAGGAATTAAAACCCTTATATGGACAGATACTCTACAGACAATCTTTATGTTGCTCTCGCTATTCATCTCCATCTACATTATATGTAAAGAGATGAATTTCTCGATAGGCGAGGCCACAAATGCCATTGCTCATAGCGACTATTCAACTATCTTCAACTGGGACTGGAAATCTGGGCAGAACACAATAAAACAGCTTATTGCCGGCATTGCCATTACCGTTGCAATTAACGGCTTGGACCAAAACATGATGCAGAAGAATCTGACCTGCTCGACCCTGAAAGAGTGTAGAAAAAATATGTTTACCTTTTCAGGTTTATTTCTGTTTACCAATATTCTGTTCTTGACATTGGGAACTTTGCTATATATATATGCAAATACAAACGGCATTACTATCCCTGCTAAGAGCGATCAGCTCTTCCCTACATTGGCGCTTAACCATTTTGGATTTTTTGCAGGACTGTGCTTCCTTTTAGGAGTAACAGCAGCCGCATATTCATCGGTCGATTCATCACTTACCGCCATGACCACCTCATTCTGTTCTGACATAATGGGAGTTACCGAGAAGAATCCTCGCCCCAAATTAAGAATAGTGGTACATTTGTTATTTTCGCTATTAATGGGAGCAATAATCATTATCTTTAACAGCACCAATAATAGTAGCGTGGTATCAGCTGTATTCACTGCGGTAGGATATACATACGGCCCAATATTGGGTCTCTTCCTTTTCGGGTTAGGCACAAAACGCAAAGCAAATGAAAAAGCGATACCATACATCTGTGTGGCATCGCCCATTATATCGTGGATTATAAATTGCTATTCAGAAACTATCCTGTTCGGATATAAATTCGGTTTCGAGATTCTTTTGCTTAACGCCTTGATTACTATAATAGGATTGACTATTTCAAGCTACTCAAAACGTTGTTAAGCATCTCCTTCCAACGCTCATAAGCCTCAAGATACTCAGCATAATGAGCAGTATCGGGGTCTATTGTATCAATCTTTTGTAACTTGGCAAATGCTTCGTCGGGATTTGCATATATTCCGGCACCAATTCCTGCTCCCTGAGCGGCTCCTGCTGCTCCTGTGGTTTCATACAACTCAATTGGCACACCCGCCAAACTTGCCATGGTTTTACCGAAAATATCACTCTTATACATATTTGCGGCTCCTGCACGGATTGTTGAGACATGCAATCCCAAGTCACTCATAATATCCAATCCATACTTCATTGCGAATACAATTCCCTCTTGAACTGCACGCAAAAGATGAGCGCGTGTATGAACATTGAAATTTATTCCACTGAAAACTGCTCCTGTTTCACGGTTACCAAGCACTCGCTCCGCTCCGTTTCCAAATGGCAGAATAGATACTCCATTACTTCCAATTGGAATTGAATCGGCCATCATATTCATTACATCGTATGTAATTCCCTCGGGCGAGATTTGCTTCTTAATCCACGCATTCATACTACCTGTACCATTGATGCAGAGCAACATTCCCAATCGTGGATCCTGAGGAGTGTGGTTTACATGGGCAAAAAGGTTAACTCTGTTCTGCTCATCGTGTGTCAATCTATCCAAAACACCATAAATCACTCCGCTTGTGCCGGCTGTCGATGCCACCTCTCCGGGTTTAAAGACATTCAAAGACAAAGCATTGTTGGCCTGGTCTCCCGCACGGTAGCAAACCGGAGTTCCCTGTTTTAATCCCAATGCAAATGCTCCGTCGGCCGACAATCCGGCCTGTTTAGAGAAGGTTGGAACCACATCGGGCATTATGGACTTATCAAAACCGTAATAGCCCATCAACTCCTCAGAGATTGATTCACGTTTGAAATCCCACAAAATACCTTCAGACAATCCCGGAATTGTGGTTTGCACCTCTCCGGTCATTCGCATAGCAATATAGTCTCCGGGCAACATTACCTTATGAATCTTTGCATAGATCTCAGGTTCATTCTCCTTTACCCATGCCAATTTACTTGCAGTAAAGTTACCGGGGGAATTTAACAGATGGTTGTGACAAATATCACTTCCCAAAATCTTAGCAGCTTCGTCACCATAACTGACAGCACGGCTATCACACCATATAATCGATGGTCTTAACACATTATAGTGTTTATCAACCATCACCAATCCGTGCATCTGGTATGAAATACCAATTGCTCGTACCTGCTCACGATCAATTCCCGATGTTGCCAGAATTGAGGCTGAAACCATACACAAATTCTGCCACCACAATTCAGGATCCTGCTCGGCCCAACCTGGTTTTACTGCCGTCATCTTCATCTCCTGCTTCGGAAAATAATCTGAAGCAGCACACACACCGGTAGCGGCATTAATCAACGATGCCTTAACCGATGAAGTCCCCACGTCGAAACCTAACAGATACATATTGTTCAGTCTTTATTGTTACAAGATAAAGTATTCACTAATCGATTTATGATGCACCATATTGTACATCACATTTGCGAACATCTCGGCCACACATAGTGTTCGAATCTTTGAACATGGGCGAGATATAGGAATTGAATTTGTCAATACAACCTCTTCAAGTGCAGAAGCCTCGATTCTCTCCAAAGCAGGGCCCGACAATACTCCGTGAGTTGCAACTGCTCGAACAGAGTTTGCTCCCATCTCCTTTAACAAATCGGCAGCCTTGCAGATTGTTCCGGCTGTATCGATCATATCATCGACAATAACAACATCCTTGCCCTCTACATCGCCAATTACACGCATCTCTGCAACTACATTAGGACGTGGACGACTCTTGTGACAAATAATCATATCACAGTGGAAATGCTTTGCCCAGCTATTTGCACGTTTAGCTCCTCCCATATCTGGCGATGCGATTGCCAAATTCGGCAAATTCAAACTCTTAATATATGGGATTGTTACAGTTGAACCATAAAGGTGGTCAACCGGAATATCGAAGAATCCCTGAATCTGGTCTGCATGCAAATCCATTGTAATTACACGATCCGCACCGGCTGCAGTCAAAAGATTAGCAACCAATTTTGCTGCAATAGTGATTCTTGGACGATCCTTTCTATCCTGACGGGCAAAACCGAAATATGGGATTACCGCAATAACTTTATATGCAGAGGCACGCTTAGCTGCATCAATCATCATCAACAACTCCATCAGGTTGTCACTTGGTGGCATTGTTGACTGCACAATAAAGACATAATCTCCACGAACAGTTTCATTGTAAGCTGTTACAAACTCTCCATCACTAAAACGTAGCAATGCTCTCTCTCCCAACTTTACTCCCAAGGTTTTTGCAATCTCTTGGGCAATATAAGCGCTCTTTTCTCCTGAAAAGACCTTAATTTCAGCACTTCCGGTCATAAAATTCATGTTTGAAGGTAAATGTGTGTATGTTATAGGATGCAAATATAATTAAACTTATCTGAAAAAGGAAACTCTATTACGCAATAATTACTATTTTTGCACTCATGAAAGAGAGATTTATAAAACTATTTGCATTTTTGCTTTTTTCATGGCTTCTATTTGCCTGTTCCGACGAAGAGACCGTTTACCAGGACAATTGGGTTATTGACAACTCTAAAGAGGCATGGGAAGAGCAAGTGGTTCCTGGCGAGGCAGAGCTATGGAAAACCGGACTTCCGGTCATTGTAATCAACACTCCAAACAGCACTCCGGTTAAAAGTAAGTACACCTGGGTAGAGAATGCCACATTTGAATGTTTCAATCCGGACTCAACAACCAACAGCACGGCAACAACGCGTATTCGACTTCACGGAAACTCATCCCGTGCATGTCCAAAAGTTTCGTACAATTTAGATTTTACGGAAAAAACATCCGTACTGTCTATGCCACCACACAAAAGGTGGATATTGATTGCCAATCACTTTGACAAAACATTGTTGAGAAACACCATTGGACAATGGTTAGGAAGAAAGTTCGGCTCATTTGCCTATTCGCCAAGAAACCAATTTGTCGAGGTAATTCTAAACGGCAAACATTTGGGAACATACATGCTTATTGAGCACATCAGACAAAGTAACAACCGAGTTGAGAATGGCTATGTAATTGAGTTCGATGATAAGTATGCAGAAGACGATATTGTCTTCCAATCTATCATTCGCAATGGCAAGGACACCATTAATGTGAATATCAAAGATCCCGATATTGCCATGAATGGCGAAGAGTTTAACCACATTAAAGATATTATTAACAACCTTAGCGCAACTCTATATGGCAGTGATCCATTCAACAAAACAACCGGATATTTCCATGTTGCAGATCGGGAGACATTTGCAGATTTCTACATTGTGAACGAGATTTCAAAGAATGTTGATGCCCGCTTCTACTCAAGTTGTTTCGCAAATCTTACCACCTACGACCATCTATACATGGGGCCGCTTTGGGATTTCGATGTTGGGTTTGGAAACTACGTATTCGAGAATCCATATACAATCAATGAACCGACAGGTTTGTATATGCACAAATGTCCATGGATCGAGATTATGTTGAAAGAGAACGAATTTCTGAAGATTGTTTCGAAAAAAATAAACCGCTACTACAAGCATGAAGCTGAGATTCTTGCATATATCGACGAGCAAAGCAACTCAATTCTGAACTCGGTAGTTCTGAATGAGCGTTTATGGAACGTTCTTTCTGAAGATAGTTCCCAACTAACGGACCAAGAGATAAAGGATTTATATTTGGAGCAGGTCGAGTGGTTGAAGAATTGGATTCACGACCGTTTTATATATCTTAAAACCAAATACTAAAAGAGTTGAAAATATGGGTGTTTTTAATTAATTTCGCACCCTATTAGTGAGATACAGTTATAAACAGATTCTAACAATGGAATATAATTTTAAAGAGATTGAGAGCAAGTGGCAGAACTATTGGCGCGAAAACAAAACTTACAAAGTAAGTTCTACATCAGACAAGCCTAAATACTACGTTTTGGATATGTTCCCATACCCATCGGGAGCAGGTTTGCACGTAGGTCACCCTCTTGGTTACATCGCTTCGGACATCTATTCACGATATAAAAGATTGAAGGGATTTAATGTATTGCATCCAATGGGATACGATGCATACGGTCTTCCTGCAGAGCAGTATGCAATCCAGACAGGCCAGCACCCTGCAATCACTACCGACAAGAATATTGCACGCTATCGTGAGCAATTGGATAAAATAGGCTTCTCGTTCGATTGGGACAGAGAGGTAAAGACTTGTGACCCTAAATATTACAAATGGACACAATGGGCTTTCATCCAGATGTTTAACCACTGGTTTGACAAAAACACCCAAAAGGCCCAGCCAATTGAGTTTTTGGTTGCAACTCTTGCAAAAGAGGGAAATGCCAGCATAAATGCAGCATGTTCACAGGACACTCCCAAAATCACAGCAGAGGAGTGGAATAACATGTCTCAGAATGAGCAACAACAGTTCCTTTTGAACTACAGATTGGCATACCTTGCCGATGCTGTTGTTAACTGGTGTCCAAAGTTGGGAACCGTACTTGCAAACGATGAGGTTAAGGATGGACTGTCTGTACGCGGAGGTTTCCCTGTTGTACAAAAGACAATGCGTCAATGGTCACTAAGAGTCTCTGCATACGCACAAAGATTGCTTGACGGATTGGACAAGATTGATTGGTCGGATTCATTGAAAGATATTCAGCGTAACTGGATTGGTCGCTCATTGGGAACAGAAATGATCTTCAATGTTAAGGACTCCGATGTTAAATTGGAGATCTTTACAACTCGTGCAGATACCGTTTATGGTGTTTCATTTATGGTTTTGGCACCCGAGAGCGATTATGTTAAGATGCTTACCACCCCTGAGCAGGAGACCGCAGTAAAGGAGTATCTTGACTACGTTGCAAAACGAACCGAGCGTGAGCGTCAGAGCGAGGTTAAGACTGTAACAGGAGTATTTACCGGTTCATACGCTGTTAATCCACTTACAAACGAGGCTATTCCTATTTGGATCAGTGAGTACGTATTGGCAGGCTATGGAACAGGTGCTATTATGGCCGTTCCTGCTCATGACAGCCGCGACTATGCCTTTGCCAAGAAATTCAATTTGCCAATCATCCCGGTTGTTGACAACGGAGGAGAGATTGATTTGTCTGAAAGTTCGTACGATGCCAAAGAGGGTAAGATGATTAATAGCGGTGATTTGAATGGCATGGATGTTAAGGATGCCATCAAATATACAGCCGAGAAGGTCGAGAAGATGGGAATCGGTAAGATTAAGGTAAACTACCGTCTTCGCGATGCTATATTCAGCCGTCAAAGATATTGGGGAGAGCCTTTCCCTGTTTACTATAAGGACAATCTTCCATACATGCTTGACGAGAACAAGTTGCCATTGACTCTTCCCGAGATTGATAAATATTTGCCAACCGAGAGCGGAGAGCCACCATTAGGACGCGCAAAGGGATGGACAACTTCCGAGGGATACCCACTGGAGTTGAATACAATGCCTGGATTTGCCGGTTCATCGGCCTACTTCTTGCGCTACATGGATCCACAAAACGACAATGCCCTTGTAAGCAAAGAGGCTAACGAATACTGGAGAAATGTGGATTTGTATCTTGGAGGTGCAGAGCATGCTACAGGACACTTGATCTATTCACGTTTCTGGAACATGTTCCTATATGATTTGGGAATTGCTTGCGAGGAGGAGCCATTCAAGAAGCTTATCAACCAGGGAATGATTCAGGGACGTTCAAGTTTCGTATATAGAGTTCAGGGAACAAACACATTTGTATCTGTCGGACTTAAAGATCAATATGAAACAACCGAAATTCACGTATTGGTAGATTTCGTTAAAAACGACATTCTTGACATTGAGCAGTTTAAGAACTGGATGCCTGAATATAACAATGCCGAGTTTATCCTTGAGGAGGATGGCAAGTACCATTGCGGTTACGCTGTTGAGAAGATGTCAAAATCTATGTTCAACGTTGTAAACCCGGACAATGTCATTGAGGAGTTCGGAGCAGATACTCTTCGTTTGTATGAAATGTTCCTTGGCCCATTGGAGGCACACAAACCTTGGGATACAAAGGGAATTGACGGAGTTTATAAGTTCTTGAGAAAATTCTGGCGTTTGTTCCACACCGGCGAGGAGTTTTGCGTTAGCAACGAAGCGCCGACTGCCGAGGAGTTGAAGATTCTTCACCGCACAATCAAGAAGATCGAGAACGACATTGAGACCTTCTCATTCAACACCTCGATTCCTGCCTTCATGATTTGCACCAACGAATTGGGAGCATTGAAGTGCAATAAGCGTGCAATCTTGGAGCCTCTTGTAATCACATTGGCACCATACGCTCCACATATTGCCGAGGAGTTGTGGCATGCTCTTGGAAACACCGAGAGCGTAACCGTTGCTACTTTCCCACATTGGGATGAGAAGTATTTGGTCGAGGCCTCGAAAGAGTACCCAATCAGTTTCAATGGTAAGGTTCGCTTCAAAATGACCTTCCCTGCAACTGCAACAAATCAGGAGATTGAGGAGGCTGTCAAAGCATCGGCCGACACTGCTCGCTGGATTGAGGGCAAGAGCATTAAGAAGATGATTATTGTACCTAACAAGATTGTAAATGTTGTTGTAGGATAGATATGAAATCGATGATAAGAATAATGATTGTTGTTGCGACTCTGTTTTCTTTGGTCGCAACAGCCATTATTCCCCATCATCACCACAACGATGGCGAGACAATCTGTACTTGCCACCACAACTCTTGTTGCCACGATTGCAATGAAAGTTGCAATCATCACAATGGAGAGCCCGATGATTGCGCCAACTGTTCATGCAATATTAAATTCCGCACTGATTTTACTAGTCAAACAGTAAAGGTTCCTGCCCCGGCCCAAATATTAACATTTGAGTTCATTGCAGAACATTTTTCCTTTATAGATTTTAAAACTGCAAGACTCTACGAAGAGCAGAATAACTTTCCGCCAAATTTAATACACAAATATATCTTTTACCGTAAGAGCGTTGCCTTACGTGCCCCGCCACAATTTTAAGTTTCCCATATTGAGCCATACCCCATCGGATTATGGCTATAAACAGATTAACTTAAAATTGTATCACTATGAAATTCAGAATAATCACTTTCGCTATTGCGATTTGTTACACCCTATTGGGCTGTAAGGGAAATAACCATGAGCACAATCATGAGCATCACAGCCATGAACATAACCATGTTCACGAACATGAGCACGAACACAACCATAACGCAGAGCACAACCACGAGCATGAACATGAGCAAAGCGATATCATAAACTTCACGTGCGAACAGGCAGAGTTGATAGGTCTTACAACTGAAACTCTAAAAGCCGAGGATTTTGTGTATGCGCTGAAAGTTGGAGGAAAAATCATTAGCGCTCCGGGCGATGCAACAGCTATTGTTGCCAAAGCAAGCGGTACTATCAATTTTACCAATACTCACATAGGCGAGGGAACAAAAGTATCCAAAGGCTCCCCTATTTTGCAAATAATTCCTGCAGGAACCATTGACGGCAACCCTCTTGCCAAAGCTGAAAATGAGTATAAAGCCTCGCTCGCAGACTATAATCGCGCAAAGGAGCTGGTAAAGGAGCAGATTATCTCACAACGCGACTTCGAGCAGAGCGAGCAACGCTATTTGGATGCCTTGAATGCATACAACGACTTGCGTGACCAGCACTCGGACGGAAATGTAAATGTAACCTCGCCCATAAATGGATATATCACAGAAATCACTGTAAACGAGGGCGATTATGTTGAAGCCGGTACCATATTGGGTAAAGTTTCGCTTAATAATTCATTGCACATTATTGCCGATGTTACCGAAAAGAACTACTCTATTCTAAAGAGCATTAAGAGTGCAAATTTCAAGGTAAGTTACAGCCCGAAACTCTTTAAACTATCTGAATTGCAGGGAGAATACATTTCATACGGTAAGAATATCGAATCGAATTACGCATTTATTCACGCTACTTTCGAATTCTATAACACCGAAGAGCTAATCCCCGGAAGCTATGCCGAGATATATCTGCTTGGAGAGGCTCAACCTAATACAATTTCAGTTCCGGTAAGCACACTGCTCGAAGATCAGGGACTATACTTTGCCTATATTTTAGTAGGCCACGACCAATACAAAAAAGTACAGGTCGAGACCGGTGGAAACAATGGAGAGAGAGTAGAGATTCTTAAGGGCCTGAATGAGGGAGATATTGTTGTCACAAACGGAGTTTACAACCTGAAGCTTGCAGAAAAGGCATCATTGATTCCTGAAGGACACAGCCATAACCATTAATCTGCCGTGCCATGCTGAATAGAATAATAAAATTCGCTCTGAACAACAGATTGGTTGTTATTGCAATATCGGTACTGCTATTGGGAATCGGCACATATACAGCCTTCAACATGGAGGTCGATGTATTTCCGGACCTGAACGCCCCAAGAGTTGCCGTTATGACGGAAGCCCGAGGAATGGCACCGGAAGAGGTTGAACGTTTGGTAACATTCCCCATAGAGACCGCAGTTAACGGAGCCACCAATGTTCGTCGCGTTCGCTCATCATCGACTACCGGATTCTCGATTGTTTGGGTTGAATTTGACTGGGGCACCGATATTTATCGCGCCCGACAGATAGTATCTGAGAAACTTTCATTAGTAAGCGAAGAGTTGCCCGACTACATTGGTAAACCTGTAATGGGTCCCCAATCATCTATTTTGGGCGAGGTTATGATTATCGGACTTACCTCGGATTCTACATCGCTTATGGATCTGCGAACCTATGCCGATTGGACCATACGTCCACAACTCCTGGCAACAGGTGGCGTGGCACAGGTTGCCGTACTGGGTGGAGATGTTAAGGAGTACCAAATCCTGCTTCGTCCCGAGCTTATGAAACACCACAACGTTACTCTCGATGCCGTAATGGCAGCAGTTGATGGAATGAACACCAACTCTTCGGGAGGAACCCTATATGAATATGGCAACGAGTACTTAATACGTGGAGAGGTCTTGACTACAAATATTGAGGAGATGGGCAAGAATCCAATCATTGCCGAGGGAGGTAACGTGGTACTATTAGAGCAGGTTGCCAACATTACCGTGGGAGGCGAAAGGCCGCAAACCGGCTTGGCATCGAACCGTGGCAAGGCCGCTGTACTATTGACCGTAACCAAACAACCAAACACAGGTACAATTGCGCTTACCGACCAGATTTTAGAGCGTTTGGATAAAATTAAAGGAACACTTCCTGCCGACATTAAAATCGACACCGACATTTTCCGTCAATCATACTTTATTCAAAACTCAATTGACAATATTCAAAAAGCTCTCATTGAAGGTGGAATATTTGTAGTCATTGTTCTGTTCATATTCCTAATGAATGGCAGAACCACAATTATTTCGCTCATTACAATTCCTTTGTCATTACTCATAACTATCCTTGTTATGAAGGCAATGGGAATGACAATCAACACAATGAGCATTGGAGGAATGGCCATTGCCATTGGCTCGCTTGTCGATGACGCAATTGTCGATGTTGAGAATGTATATAAACGCCTGCGCGAAAACCGCCTCAAAAGCGCCAATGAGTACAAAAGCGTTCTGACCGTTGTTTACGAAGCATCGAAAGAGGTGCGCTTGCCAATTCTAAACTCAACATTCATCATTGTTGCCAGCTTTGTTCCGCTATTCTTCCTATCAGGAATGGAGGGAAGAATGTTGGAGCCTCTTGGCATAGCATTTATTGTTTCGCTATTTGCATCAACATGCGTAGCACTGACCCTGACACCTGTTCTATGTAGTTACCTTCTTGGAAAAGATGGTAGCGCAAAAGATAACAAAGAGCCTATCATTGCTGCAGCAATAAAGAGGGTATATATGAGAGCCCTTGATTATGTACTTAACCACAAAAAGGCAGTTTTATCAATCACTGCAACCCTTTTTGTGGGAGCATTGGTACTCTTCTTTACATTCGGACGCAACTTCCTGCCTCCATTTAACGAGGGCTCATTTACCATAAATGTAAGCACATTGCCGGGAATCTCACTTGAAGAGTCGGACAAAATTGGACGACACGCCGAGGAGCTATTGCTCACAATTCCGGAGATTAAAACCGTTGCAAGAAAGACTGGAAGAGCCGAACTTGACGAACACGCTTTAGGAGTGAATATGTCTGAAATCGAAGCACCATTCGAGCTTAAAGATAGAAGCAAGGAGGAGGTAATGGCCGAAATCCGCGAAAAGATAAAGCTCCTGCCGGGTGTAAATCTTGAAATCGGACAGCCAATATCGCACCGTATTGATGCAATGCTATCGGGAACTCAGTCAAGCATAGCCATAAAACTATTCGGAAGCGATTTGACAACCATGTTTACCCTTGGTAACGAAATAAAACAGGCAATCGCGGGAGTTGAGGGAATTGGCGACCTGAATGTGGAGCAACAAATTGAGCGCCCGCAACTTGTAATCAAGCCCAAACGTGAAATGCTTGCCAAATATGGAATTACCCTATCGCAATTTGCCGATTACGTAAAGATTCTTCTTGCAGGCCAGAGTGTATCACAAGTTTACGAAGGTAACCGCTCATTCAATCTTACGGTAAAAGTCGATAACCCCGACAGGGCAACTATTGAAGATATAAGAAACATTATTGTCGATGGAGCAAACGGAATAAAAGTTCCTTTTGAGCAGATAGCCACAATCTACACCTCCGATGGACCGAACACCATCAATCGCGAAAATGTTGAGCGAAAGATTGTCATTTCTGCAAATGCCGTCGGACGCGATGTAGGCAGCGTGGTAAAGGACATTCAAGAGATTGTTGAGGAACAAATAACACTTCCCGAAGATTACCGCATTGAATATGGTGGACAATTCGAGAGCGAAAGAGCAGCATCGAAAATATTGTTAATCTCATCGATATTCTCGATATTGGTTATCTTCATGCTACTCTTCAACCAATTCAGAAACTTCACACAAGCCGGTCTGGTATTGCTTAACTTACCATTGGCCTTGATAGGAGGAGTTTTTGCTATATGGTTTACCGACAAGGTTATTAGTATTCCGGCAATTATCGGTTTTATATCACTATTTGGTATTGCAACTCGAAACGGAATGTTGCTCATTGAACGCTTCAACGAATTACAAAATGAAGGAGTATCGATCCTTAAAGCAGTAAAAATGGGTTGCGCCGACCGATTGGCACCAATCCTTATGACTGCCTTGACATCGGCACTTGGATTGCTCCCTCTTGCCCTTGGAGGCGATTTGCCGGGAAATGAAATTCAGAGCCCAATGGCAAAAGTGCTGCTTGGCGGATTGCTGAGTTCAACTCTTCTAAATGGATTTGTTGTTCCTATAAGCTACATTATTGTCACAAAACGAACTAAGAAAATTGAAAGATATGAGATTGCGGAATAAAACAGGATTAATAACCATACTGAGCACCATTCTGCTCGGTATGGGAGAGATATATGCCCAAAGCCATGAATCTATCTTGAAAAGCATAGAACAGAATAATCTGCTTCTAAAGGCATACAGGGCAGAGACCAACGCAGAGATGCTTGAAAATAGAAGTGGCATTACCCTGCCCAACCCCGAAGTTGAGTTTCACCACCTTTGGCTCCCTGCCAATGGCAACAACACAAGGCAAGACATCAGCGCCAGCCAATCATTCGATATTGCCACCATATCGGGCATTCGAAGACAACTGGCAGGCAAGAGCAACGAAATTCTGGAAGAGGAGTATCGCGAAGAGCGAATTGCCACACTGCTATCGGCAAAAACTCTTCTGATAAACCTTACCAAAACAAATGCTCTTATAAAGATTATGGAGCAACGCGAAAACGAGGCTCGGCAACTTGCCGAAATGTACAAAAGTGGCGTTGAGAATGGTCACAACACCATTATTGAGCAAAACAAAGCTCAAATCAATGCCATTACCATAAACACCGAACTCCAAAACTTGAAGCTGGAGCGTCAGCAACTGCTTACCCAATTGCAATTCATGAACGGAGGAATTGCCATCCAATTCAACGAAACCATGTTCGGGGAGCAATTGCCACCTATCGATTTTGATGCGTGGTATAATCAAATCGAATCGCAACTTCCCCTTTATGCTTCTGCCATGAAGAGCATGGAATTAAGCAGCAAACAGGTTGCACTAAGCCGAATGGAGGGATTACCTGAAATATCGGCCGGATACATGAGCGAGGGGCTAAAGAAGAATGACAAGGCTCATGGAATTACCCTTGGAATCTCAATCCCCCTATGGGCAAACAAAAACAACATCAAGCAGGCTAAGGCAGCAGAACAGGCAAGCCGTCTGCATAAAGAGAGCGTTGAGCAACAGCTCTACTACTCTCTCTATTCTCAATATGAGAAGTGCAGAACTCTGAACAAAACTGTTGTACAACTACGTGAAAGCGTTAATAGTGCCAACCACTCCTCACAATTGAGAAAGGCTTTAACTGCAGGTCAAATCTCGCTTACCGACTACATTGTCGAGAAGGAGATGATCTACGATATGTTCACTCAACTATTCACCCTTGAGTGTGACTATCACACCGCCCTTGCCGAGCTTCGCGCCGTTGAACTATAAACAGAACAAACAGAGGTAGCCGGGACAAAGGAAATAATTTTGTTCCGGTTACCACATTTCAATTATTTTCTCTCTTTTTCTTGTATTTCCGCAAATATTGTATTATATTGCAAAGCGAACCTCTCAAATGCCTTGCGATATGAAAACAACTCCTTACGCATATTGCGCCAACAACCCAACCAACCTAATTGACCCTAATGGGGAGAGGATCTTTGCAACCTCTATCGTCAGCAATAATTACAATTCTTTGTTTGCTACTTACGAATGGACATACGAGTATGGTGCATGGCAATTTATTGACATATCAACATATGAACCTTACGGCAATAATGGATATACTAGTGTATTTATGAATGAACTTAAGTATGCTTTAGACAAAATAATGTCCCGTCCATTTGGATATTCATATATTAATGATATCGTAACATTAGAGGAAATCGTAGTAATTAATCATTCAAATTTAAATAATAGTAATTCCTATAAAGAGACTTCCGGAATCTATATGCTTAATAATATTGCCTATTCTAATATAATAGGAGTTATTAATTGGTATAATCCTAATAGTATTAATGAACAAAATTTTAAGAATTTTGAAATTAGTACAATAGAGGGATATCAAATAAATCCTACTACATCATTAATACATGAATTAGCACATTTCTATTATGACGCAATGGGAGGAGATATGAATGACATCTGGTTTACAATTGATGAAGTTGATAAATATACAAATACTGCACCCAAAAATATATACGTTTCTGAAATATATACTACTCATATAGAAAACATTGTAAGGAATGAACAAGGGTTTCCGTTACGAGATCAATATTTGAACGATTGTCTTAATGTTTTCGGAGATATTGATAAGATTATAAATGTAAAAAACAAAACAAATATATTTTTTAGGGATGGGTATGGTCTTGATTTGATACCACAGAATATATTAAACACCAAAAAAGGATATAAATATGAATAGAATATATTTAGTAATGATTATGCTTTTGGTTAACATTGATTTTGTGTTAGCTCAGAAACATGCAACTCTATTTAGCTTATGCATTGATTGTAATAATTACAAATATTACGCTCTTAATTATAATTTTAGAAAGGGATTTGATGTGAATTTTACAGATACACAACGTAAGGATCCCATTCATATCGAAAACGAACAAGCTATATGTAATTTTATTGATTCATTAAAAATAGTCGATTTTTCAAATGATACCATATATATCTTTGAACAGGATAATCAATATTACATAGAGACAAAAAATATAAGTGTAGCAAGAGGAATAACAATAGTTGATAATCCATATTCATACAAAGACACTCTTATTATAACTAATAAACATTATAATAATTTGCGCGTGTCGTGGATTCCTAAATATGTGTATGATGCATGTACACAAGGAGACACTGAATTATTAGGACAAATCTCAACATTAAATGATATATCCACATCAAGAAAAGAAATGCGGTTTAGCCGAATTATAGTGAATAATTATGCTGTAAAACAAATTGAAGGTTATCTTTTTCCCTTTGAGGCTATGATTCAAAGTAGCTGGGATCAATTACAGGAGATCAAAACAACTGCAATTCAAGAGAATAGATTTTTTAAAAAATCACAATTTCCATGTGAAGTTAAAAATAGAGATATACGTTTATGTGTAGATGATTATCAATTTAAAAACCTAATACGAAGGAATAAAGAGATATATTGTTGGTATTCTCTATATGTTTTTCCATTAATTAAATCATTGAACATAATTGATGAGTCAGAAGATACAGTAAACTTTAAAATGGTATATTCACCTTATGGAATATTTAAAAATCTTTGCATCGTAAAAACCAATTCCACAAATTTATATCTATTTGAAACAAGAGATAAAATTATATGGGATACCATAAATCCATCTTACATGGAATTTTATAACTACAATAGAATCATGGAAAGAAGTAAATTATATGGAATCTATATTCCTCCTTATCTAATCGGAGAGTCTGATATTATAACCAGTAAATTTGTTTTAAGGGATTGGCCAGAATATAACCACTTTGACAATAAATTCTATCTAAAAAATATATCAACAAACACCAGAAGGATGAAGAGATATGAGGAACTTAATATTTATTATCGAGCAGAGATTTTAGATTCAAAAATTATAAAATATGCCTTTAATTACTCTATTTCACTGCCTAAATACAAACATAAGTAATAAAATTCAACAGGCTGGCTATACAGATGGATATAGAGAACCTCCGTATAGCCTACCTTTACTTATTCATGCTTGGCTCTTCGAGTTTTAGTTTGCTCATATCCATATCATTCTCATCTTCGAGAATCTGCCACAATGGCTCTGTTCTGAAAATCTTACGAGCCATACTCTTCTGAATTGTTAGAAGAAGTGCAGGCAAAAGAATTAGATTTGCAATCATTGCAGCAAAAAGCGCAGAACAGGTCAATGCCCCCAATGCAAATGTTCCACCAAAATCAGAAAGGCAGAAAATTCCAAAGCCACACAATAGAATTATTGAATTATAAATAATACTCTGACCTGTCTCTTTTAATGATCTTATTACTGATGTTGACATATTCCAACCATAACTCTGCAACTCCTGTCTGTATTTTGCCAGGAAATGGATGGTTGAATCGACTGTGATTCCAAATACAACACTGAACACCAAGACTGTTGAGGCCTTGATAGGAATTCCCGCAAATCCCATAATTGCAGCTATCACAATCAATGGTATAAAGTTTGGAACCAATGCAATAAAAACCATTCTCTTGTTTCTGAACATTATTGCAATAAACGCTGAAATCAAAACAATAGCGAGCAATACCGAACTGAATAGATTCTCAATCAAATACTCATTTCCACGGAAGTGTATAATACTTGAACCTGTTACCTTAACATCGTATTTCTCCGGAGGGAATATTTTAGCCGCAGTCTCATAGACAAAAGCCTCCTTCTCGGCCATTCGTTTTGTTCCAATATCCTTTACACGGAAACTTAAACGTGCAGTTTGCTGAGTACTGTCGATAAACGATGATGCGTATGAATTAAAGCCTCCGCCACCCTGACCAACACTGTTGCCCATATATCTCATAATGAAATTTTTGGTTGTGTTGGTGGGTAACTTATAGTATGATCTTTTTCCATTATAGAATGCCTGATTTGCAAACTTTGCAGCCGCAATCAAAGAGATTGGCTTTGATATATCGGAATCTGCAGCCAATCGCTCAGAAAGAGTATCCAATTTCTTTAAATTGGTTATGTTCAACACCTGCTTCGGTTTGCGAGTATCAACAGTTACCTCTAAAGGCATAAGACCATCGAAATTCTTCTCAAAAAATGCCAAATCCTGCTTAATTGGATCATCATCCTGAAGATCATCAACCATATAACCGGTTGTCCTCATCAATGTCACTCCTATCCCACAGATAAAGACCAACAACACGGTTGCTAAATATACTGTATGTCGGTGACGCAATATTGCACTTGTCAAGCGTTTCAGACTCTTCGCAACAAGCGGATTATCAAGATGTTTTACATGCTTGGTATCGGGAGTAGGCAAGTAGCTGAATATTGTTGGAATCAAAATTATTGAAACTACAAAAATCATTGAAATACTTAACAGAGCAACCTGGCCAAATTCAACAAGCACTCGGCTTGATGTAATCATAAACGTTGCGAATCCTGCTGCTGTTGTAAGATTTGAGAATAGTGTTGCACTTCCCACTTTGCTTACTATTGCCTTCAAAGCTCGCTCTTTATCGCCATGCTTGATATAAACAGCATGGTATTTATTTATCATATAGACACAGTTCGGAATACTGATAACTATTATCAAAGGCGGAAGCATTGCTGTAAGCAATGTGATTTTCACTCCTAAGATTCCCATAAATCCAAGTGTCCACAATACGCTCAGCATTACAACACATGAGCAGAAAAATACAACCCGGTATGATCGGAAGAATAGATATAGAACTATGTTGGTAATGAGCAATGAAAGAACAATAAACAGATACATCTCTGCCTTAATCATCTCAGCATTAACAACCCTTATATAAGGCATACCGGAATAACGCACCTTAACATCATGCTCCTCAGAAAACTTTTCAGCCAAATCCCTCACTTGGTCAACCAATTCCACACGCTTAGGCGAGGCCATAACCTCGGCACTCACGGTAATCATCATGGCATAGGTTCCTTGCTCCTTGTTGAACAACATTCCATCGTAAATAGGAAGATTCTCAACAATGTTCACAAGGGAATCCAGCTCAGCCTTGCTTGATACTTTCTCCGGGAATATAGGATCGACAGTAAATTTATTCGCCTCGGAATCTTTGTTCAAATTAAAGGTATGTGTTATTGAAACCAGCGCCGACACTCCATCAATGTCAAGGATCCCTCGTTCCAAGGCCAACCAATCATTAACCTTATCCAACTCGAAGAAATTACTATCCTGAATAGCAAGAACTATTGCGTTTCCCTCTTGTCCGAACTTCTCTTTGAAATCCTGAAACATAATGTATGCCGAATCGTCACGAGGCAGAAGATCCGCACTTTCATACGACATTTCAACCTTAAAAATCTGAGTCGAAACGGCCAAGGTACATAGTAGTGTGCCAATAATAAATTTTAATCTGTTTTGTAACAGTATGTCAGCAAGTTTAGCCCACATCTTATTTGAATCTTATTTTGTTTTACCAACCGATTGATTTTCTTTTATAAGCGAGGGCAAAATTAAGAAAATTTCAGTACTTTTGCCAGTAAATTGGTTGCGTAGTTCAATGGATAGAATAGAGGTTTCCTAAACCTTAGATTCGGGTTCGATTCCCGGCGCGACTACTAATAACATTTTCTTATTATGCTTACACTTAAAGAGATACGCAATATTGTCCAAGAAGAATTGGATCGAGCAGAGTATGTTGAATATCCAGAACAGCTATTTGAGCCGGTACGCTATTTGATAGGAGATGGAGGTAAGCGCCTGCGTCCTGTTTTGGCGTTAATGGCATACAATCTGTTCCACGACGATATAACTCCGGCCATAAAAAGTGCTGCCGGCATTGAAATTTTCCACAACTACACTCTGCTACACGATGACGTGATGGACGATGCGCCTATGCGTCGCGGAGTTCCTACCGTTCACAAAAAGTGGAACAATAATGTAGCAATCCTTAGTGGTGATGCGGCTGCTATTGTTGCGTATAAATTAATTGAGCACTGCGAAGATAAATATCTGAGAAAGGTTATCAATCTCTTTAACCAAATGGCAATGGATATCTGTAAGGGCCAACAGTTGGACATGGAGTTTGAGACTCGTAATGATGTAACTGTTGATGAATATATCCGTATGATATATTGGAAAACATCGGTCCTTCTTGCCGGAAGTCTTCGACACGGTGCATTGATTGCTGGAGCATCCGAAAACATTTATAACGCTTTGTATGATTTTGGAGGTTGCTTAGGATTGGCTTTCCAACTGCAAGATGATTATCTGGATGTTTATGGTAATGAGAAGAGTTTTGGAAAACAGATTGGAGGTGATATTATCATAAACAAAAAGACCTTTATGCTAATCAAAGCGCTTGAAAATGCCAATGATGAGCAAAGAGCCGAACTACAGAACTGGATTACTACAGAACAGTTTGACCGAAATGAAAAGATTCAAGCCGTTACAGAGTTATACAATGCAATCGGTGTTCGCGAAATGGCTTTGACCGAGATTGCCAACTATTTGGTTCAATGCAAAGAGATTCTTAGAAATATTCCTATTGCCGAGGAGAAGAAGAGCGGTTTCTATGAAATGATAAATGCTCTTGAAGGAAGAAACAACTAAGAAAATTAATAGTATGGCTGAAGATAAGCAACTTTTGTTGGACAAGCGCTATTTAAGAATGGCAAAAATTTGGGGCGAAAATTCCTATTGTATGCGTCGTCAGGTTGGAGCACTGCTTGTTAAAGACAATTCGATTATCTCTGACGGATACAATGGAACTCCATCGGGATTTGAGAATATCTGCGAGGATAACGAGGGCAAAACAAAAGCGTATGTTCTTCACGCAGAAGCAAATGCCATAACAAAGATTGCAAAATCAAATAATAATAGTAACGGAGCAACTATATATATCACAACCTCTCCCTGTATAGAGTGTGCAAAACTCATTATACAGGCAGGTATCAAACGGGTGGTATTTAGCGAAATGTATCGATGCGCAGACGGAATTGATCTGCTGAGGAGAGCAGGAATCTCAGTTGAACATATTGAGAATATTGAATAGAAAAACAATGAGCTACAAGAATAGTAAATTTACAATCATAATGCCACTTATAATCGTGGCATCGTTTTTGGTGGGAATGTATGCAAACAACCACTTCTATCTTAAACGAAATCTGATAGGTTCAAATATTCAACAAAACATTGCAACCAATAAGATTGGTGCAGTTATGAATATGATCAGCACATCGTATGTCGATTCGGTGAATGTCGACTCTTTGGAGGAGAAAGCTATTGATTATCTGATAAAAGAGCTAGATCCACACACAGATTATCTTACAGCAAAGGAGATGGAGAAGGCCAACGAAGAGTTGGTTGGAAATTTCGGAGGCGTAGGAGTACAATTTTATTCGTTCGAAGATACGATTGTTGTTGTAAACGTCATTAAGAATGGCCCATCGGAAAAGGCAGGCATTCTTGCCGGTGACAGAATTATCAAGGTTGGAGATTCACTCATTGCCGGAGCGGACCACAAGTGCAGCAATGACAAGATTATGAAATTAATGCGTGGAGAGATAGATACTCCTGTAGATTTAACTATTTTCAGACGCTCAATAAACGACACCCTTGTTGCACATGTGACACGAGGCTCCATTCCTGTAAGCAGTGTGGCAGTTTCATATATGATCAATGACACTCTTGGATTTATTAAGGTTGATTACTTTGGTATGCAAACCTATAACGAATTTGTTACCGGAGTTGAGGGATTGAAGAGTATGGGAATGAAACACCTGATTGTAGATATGCGAGGAAACAGCGGAGGTGTTATGTCAATAGCTCTTAGAATGGTTAACGAATTCCTTCCTGCCGATAGACTTATTCTTTACACTCAGGGAAATCACGTTCCCCGTTCTGATTACAGATCAAATGGCAAGGGAATATATCAAGAATTACCAGTAACAGTCCTTATTGATGAGGGAAGTGCTTCGGCAGCAGAGATATTTGCAGGAGCTCTGCAGGATAATGACCGTGCTAAAATTATCGGCCGCCGCTCATTTGGAAAGGGATTGGTACAAGAGCAAAGGGTCATGTCTGATGGTTCTGCTTTGCGATTAACCATTGCACGTTACTATATCCCATCGGGCCGCAGTATTCAAAAGCCATATAAACTGGGCGAGGATGGCAAAATGGACTACTACATGGAAGTTATGAACCGTTTGGAGCATGGAGAATTCTATCAGGCTGACAGCGTAAAGTTCGATGAATCACAAAAGTTTGAAACAATCGGAGGCAGAACTGTTTATGGCGGAGGAGGAATTATGCCCGACATTTTCGTTCCTGCCGACACTACCAACTACACAAACTATCTTTATGAATTAGTTTCCAAGCAATTGATATATAGCTATACCTTCATCTTCATGGATCAACATCGTTCATACATGAAAGAGAATATCAAAGATTGGAAGGAGTTACAAAAGTATTTAAAACAGTTCGATTTGGTATCGAATGTTGTTACCTACGCCTCTAAGAATGGTGTTAAGGTTAACAAAAAAGAGCTTCGTGAATCACGCAATATTATTCGCATAATGACTGAAGCCCATATTGCCCGACACATGTTTGATAATGTCGGATTCTACCCCATTTACGACGAGATTGACTCCACGCTACAACAAGCTATAAAGCTATTGTAAAGAGTGTAAACTTCTTATAGCATCATCGAGAAGTTTTGATGTCCCGATTCTGAACAATTCGGGAGTGATCCACTCCTCGCCCAAGATGTGCGATACTATTGTACGGTATTTTATGGCAGTAACGGTTGTGGAAACTCCTCCGGCAACCTTTATTCCTACTTTTTTACCAAATATGTCGTAATAACTCTTGATTGCCAATGCCATAGCATAGACAGCCTCGGGTGTTGCATTTACAGGAACCTTTCCCGTCGAAGTCTTGATAAAATCGGCACCTGCATGAATAGCAATGAGCGAGGCTTTATATATCAATTCAGGGGCATTTAATTCTCCTGTTTCAAGAATTACCTTTAACATAACATCCTTACAAACTTCACGCAATTCAACAAGCTCCTCATATACCTCCTCAAACTGCATTGCCACCATTTTACCTACCGGTATCACAATATCTACCTCTTGTGCTCCTGCAGCAATTGCCATTCTGCACTCGCTCTTCTTTAATTCTATAAATGTCTGCGATGCAGGGAATCCCGCAGCTACAACAGCAGTTGCAATACCTCTTCCATCCAATCCAGATCTAACAACCGATGCATAATTGGGAAATACGCATATCGCTGCCGGTTTCACATCAAGTCTCGCAGTTTTGGTATATAGTGAATCAACAAAAGCCTTAACCGACTCCGGTGTATCTTTGGCAGTAAGGGTTGTATAATCCATACACGCTATACAGTCCTTGATATTATCAGCATTATATTGAAGTTTCAACTCCTTCTCTATAACACCTTCAATATCGTAACGTGCCTGCTCCGCAATACCATCACACTTAAAACTCTCTATCAATTCTGAAATTGTCATATTCATTTTTCTTAAATTTCTATCTGCAAATGTAGTTAAAATTCTCCTCATTTTTTCTAATTTTACGTTTGAAAAGAGTTCAAGTTATGGCAGTAAAAGATAGCAAAGAGACCCCATTAATGAAGCAATATTATGCAATGAAGGCAAAGTATCCCGATGCTTTAATGTTGTTTCGTATGGGAGATTTTTATGAGACATTTGGCGAGGATGCAATAAAAACAGCAAAAATTCTTGGAATCACTCTAACTCATAGAAATAGCGGTAATCCCGGTTCAAGTGAATTGGCAGGATTCCCTCATCACGCAATTGATACCTATCTTCCAAAATTGGTAAGAGCCGGATTGCGTGTTGCGGTTTGTGAACAACTTGAAGATCCCAAAAAGACCAAAACCCTGGTAAAGCGCGGTGTTATTGAACTTGTAACTCCCGGAGCCTGCTACGGAGATTATGATACAGATACACGTACAAACTCTTTTCTTGCCGCTGTTTACTACAAGAAGAGCGAAACAAGTCTGGCCCTTCTTGATTTAGCTACAGGAGAATTCCTGACAACTCAAGGTTCTGAAAACGAAATCGTACAGCTAATGAACGGGTTCTCACCCAAAGAGGTCATCTACCCCCGAGGAAGCGAAGAGAAATTTGAATCTCTGTTTGGAACAAAATACTATAAATACCCCATCGAGGAGTGGTTTTTTGATTCCGATTCGGGCAGAGCACGCCTAATAAAGCAGTTCGGAGTACAGTCATTAAAGGGTTATGGTATTGAAAATATGGATATGAGTATATCTACGGCAGGAGCGATTCTTGCATACCTTGAGATGACGAAACACGACACCATTGCCCATATTACAGGTATCTCAAAAATTGATCAGAGCGAACATCTGCTGATTGATAAATTCACATTAAGAAACTTAGAGATTATCCACCCGACATTCGAAGGAGGAACCTCACTTGCATCGACTATTGACAAATGTGAAACCCCCATGGGCGCAAGAATGCTACGCCGCTGGCTAGCAATGCCGTTAAAATCACCCGAAGCAATAAACAAAAGGCTTGATATTGTAACCACCCTCTTCAATAACGAAGATCTGATTGATTCTATTGGCGCAAATCTGAGAGAGGTGGGCGATTTAGAGCGTTTGGTAGCCAAAATCGGAGTTGGCAGAGTATCTCCCCGAGAAATGAATCAGCTTAAAAGCTCGCTCGCAACAATTCCTTCAATTATTGAGCTGTGCGGTTGCGATGATAGTGCACTTACAGCAATCTTAGAGCAATTGAATCCGTGTTCAAACCTTGTATGTACAATTGAAACCACTCTTAACCCCGAAGCCCCTGCCCAACTGAGCAAGGGCAATGTTATTGCAACAGGTGTTTCCGAGGAGCTTGATGAACTTCGGCAATTATCGCTTCACGGGAAAGATATGCTTGTTCAAATGCAACAGCGCGAAATTGAAGCTACAGGAATTCCAACACTGAAGATAGGGTTCAACAATGTGTTCGGCTACTATATCGAAGTTTCAAAGAGTTATCGTGACAAAACTCCCGATAATTGGATCCGCAAACAGACATTGGTAAACGGAGAGCGCTTTATTACCCCTGAACTTAAAGAGTACGAGGAGAAAATCATGGGGGCTGAAGAGAGAATCGCAGAGCTTGAAAGCGAAATATACTCTTCACTTTTAGCCGAAGCAGGTGCCTACATCAAACAGATTCAAGTTAATGCCCATATTTTGGCAACTCTTGATGTATTATACTCATTTGCAAAGAGCTCCAAACAATATAATTACTCAAGGCCTATCGTTGATGATTCTGATATTCTCGATATAACAGAGGGACGTCACCCTGTTATTGAGCGTATTTTGCCTGCAGGCGAGGAGTATATTGCCAACGATTTGGTGCTAAATCAAACAGATCAGCAGATTATAATCATTACCGGTCCGAATATGGCCGGAAAGTCGGCATTCTTGCGACAAATAGCCCTTATTGCAATTATGGCTCAATGTGGTTGCTATGTACCCGCCAATAGTGCGCACATTGGATATTTAGACAAGATATTTACACGCGTTGGAGCTTCGGATAATATTTCACAAGGGGAATCAACATTTATGGTAGAGATGAACGAGGCCGCATATATTTTGAACAATATCTCCAATCGCTCCCTTGTACTTTTCGATGAGCTTGGACGTGGAACCAGTACCTACGACGGAATATCCATTGCCTGTGCAATTGTAGAATCGATACACGAAAACCCTAAACACAAGGCAAAAACACTCTTTGCAACACACTACCACGAATTGAACGAAATGGAGCGTTCATTCAAAAGAATCCGCAACTTCAATGTTTCTGTAAAAGAACTTGAAAACAGAGTAATATTCTTACGAAAGTTGATACCCGGAGGCTCTGAACACTCATTCGGTATTCAGGTTGGAAAGATGGCCGGATTACCAGTCTCTGTTACTCACAGAGCAACAGAAATATTAAAACAATTAGAGAGTAATACCGCTCACAGCAATATTACCGATGGCGAACCAAAGGAGAAGAATATGCAGGGTATTGCAGAAAATCGAGAAGGTCTTCAACTAAGTTTCTTTCAACTTGACGATCCAACACTTCGTCAAATTCGTGACGAGATTATAAATCTTGACATCAATAACCTTACTCCGGTTGAGGCTCTGAACAAGCTAAACGAAATCAAGAAGATATTAGGATAACAAAAGGGGTGGCTCTATTACACACAAAGCCACCCCTAATTTATAAATCATGGTTTATTTCTCGCGAACCATACGGATAATCGCCACATTGTTTATTGGACGATCAAGAGAATCGGTCTCGACAGCCGCAATTGCATCAACCACCTCTTGTCCCTCGATAACCTCGCCAAATACGGTATATTCGCCATCAAGATGTGGAGAACCTCCGATTGTAGTATAGATTTCACGCTGCTCATCGGTCAGAGTCAATGGACAATCCGAACGCCATGTTGAGTTAATCTTTGTTACCAAAGAGTCCAACTCTCCGGGACGGAATACCTTTCCCTCAAACAAGCAGAATTGTGAACCACTTGACTCTCGGTTTGGATTAACATCATTTCCTTGACGTGCCGCATTTACCGCACCCTTTTTGTGATATTTTCCAGAGATAATCTCAGCAGGAAGAGTGTAACCTACATCATTACTTCCTAATGGCTGACCAGGCTCTGCCGTTTTCGAATCAGGATCTCCAAATTGATCCATGAAATTATCTATTACCCGGTGAAATAGAACCCCTTCGTAAAAGTTTGAATCAACCAACTTCAAGAAGTTATCGCGGTGAATCGGGGTTTCGTTGTAAAGCTTAATCTTTACATTTCCCATTGTAGTCTCGATTCTAACCACCGGCTCTGATGGAGTGCATGCTACAAACATTGTTGCAAGCAATACACATACGCTTAGTACTCTTTTCATTTTATACTTGTTAGTTGTTACTGTTATTTCAACACCTTTTTCAATACCCAACTATCTTTGTATTTGGTATTATTCTGCGCCAACGAATCACGCGCTTCGGTAGCAATTGCCATAGTTGAATGGCTACTATATGCAACACGCACCCTGCTTTCGGTAATAATCAACTTAGCATTGGGCGACTCTTTTTTCAACCGCTCCACATATTTTTCTGCCTCGGCAAGACTCTTGTTTGGAAAACTTGCAACAATCACATGGTAATTTCCAGACTCCTCCACAATAGGCTGTTTCTTAGGCTGAATTTGAGGTTTAGCCTCTGGATTAACATTGGATTGAACTTTAGTTTGAGCTTTAGGCTTTTCATTTGGCTGAGTAACAACGGTCTCCACATGTTTTACCGGTACCGGCTTAATAGAGTCCTCGCCCGTTAAATCAAGAATCTCTATCTTCTCCTTGGGAGCAGCAGCAACAATACTATCAACTCTCTCTAACTCCAATCCCAAACGCGACATAATTGTATCCTTTGTTTGAATTGTTTTTCTTGGAACAATTACTCGAGTCAGCTCCTTTTGTTGCATGGATGAGTGTACACAACCAAACAGGGTTACCATTACACACAGCACCATTAGATTTATCTTTTTCATCATAACGATAGTAGTATCATTGTTAATATAACTCCTTGAGCAAATCCGGCCAACACCTGCCAACAGTTATGTTTTCTCAATATCAATCTTGAAGAACATACAACTCCCGCACAAATCAACGAAATGATAAAAGGCAACTTAAATACCGGACCCAACATTAGAAATAAACAGCATGCTTCTCCCCAGGCCATTGCGTGCATACTTATCTTCCAATAAAGCGATATGGCTGCAAACAATAGCACCTGCATCGAGGTAACAAAAAGCAGCTGCGAGAATAACTCGGTTGCCTGAAACTTCATGAGAAAGAATGCACCTAAAGAGAGAAATATCCCCAATGCCAATAGTGGCCAGGCTCTATCTTCACGATTATCAAGATTTCTCTCTTTCAGTACTCCAAAGCGTTTCAATATCATAATTACCAATATGGGCAGGATTATTGAGCAAAAAACCACTATTACCCACACCATTACCTGAGATTTTATTGGTATCAATTTTCCCAAAGGGCTCACTACCAATAATTCCAACAGGATATATATCGGCATCATGAAAGGGTGCAACACCCTGCTTAACCATTTGGCAATATGTTTTAATATCATATTTTTCTTCTTAATCGAGCCACAGGAATATCCATGGCATCTCTGTATTTTGCAATTGTTCTGCGCGCAACTTTATATCCCTTTTCCTGCATCAGACTCAGTAGGGTTTCATCACTATAGGGGGCACTCTTATCCTCAGAATCAATAATTGTTCTAAGTACTTTCTTAACCTCCTCGACACTCACCTCTTCTCCGTTAGCATTTTCGATTCCTCGCGAGAAAAAGGCATTTAATGGGAATATTCCAAACCAGGTTTCAACATGTTTCGCATTTGCAACTCGCGATATTGTAGATATATCCAAACCCGTTATGTCTGCAATATCTTTAAGTATTATCGGCTTTAAACAACTCTCATCACCATTCGAGAGAAAGAACTCTTTTTGAAGAGCCAATATTGCCTGCATTACCGCCATAAGAGTTGCATTTCTTTGGCGTACTATATCAATAAAACTCTTTGCATCACCCAGATTCTTTCTTACAAACGCCAAAGCCTCGCGATTACGGGCTGTATTGCCACTACGCATATACTCCTCAAGCATATCCGTGTAGTGTTTACTTAAACGCAAGTCCGGCATTTCTCCACTGTTTAACCACAGAGCCAAATGTCCATCTTGATTCTCTACAATAAAATCGGGAGTGATCTTTTGTGCCTCATCGCCCGATTCCGATGCCCCACCAGGCTTAGGATTCAATTTTTGAATCTCCTCTACCGCCTCTCTCAACTCCTCCTCGGAACATTGTAGTTTGCGTATTATCTTTTGAAAATTCCTCTTCGAAAATTCATCAAATTGCTCCGACAATAACTCTTCGGCCAATTTCATTGTATCGGTTTGAGGTTCCTTTCTGCGCAATTGAATCAATAGACACTCCTGCAAATCGGTAGCTCCAACACCTGCCGGCTCAAACTCCTGAATCTCCTTAACAATGCGCTCAATGGTCTCTACGTCGGCATAAACGTTAAAGCGAAATGCCAAATCATCTGAGAGCTGCATAAAATCACGCCGCAAATAGCCATCACTATCCAAATTGCCAATTATAAACTCGGCAATCTTACGCTCCTCCTCGTTTAGCGATGTTACTGCAAGCTGCTCTATCAACGTTTCCCGGAACGAGGTCTCTTGCTGGAATATCGGCTCACGATTATCACCGGAATCATAATGTCCGCTTCGGATATAGATTGGGTAATCAGGGTCATCGTCGGTTGGTGTGCTATCAATATCTAAAGAGCGGTCATCATCAAGAACAGGCTGTTCCTGCTCTTGATAATCAACCGCTCCGGCTTCGTCATCCGCACTAATCTCAAGGGCAGGATTTGCCTCCAACTCCTCTTTGATGCGCTGCTCAAGCTGTATGTTGGGCAACTCAATCAACTTAACCAATTGCATTTGAGCAGGACTTATTTTAAGTCCCAACTTCTGCAAAAGTTGTTGATCCATGCCTGACATATGCCTACAATATATTTATGTTTAGAACTCTGCGTTCTTTGGGAATCTTGGGAAAGGAATTACGTCGCGAATGTTTGTCATTCCGGTTACGAAAAGAAGCAAACGCTCAAATCCCAATCCAAATCCACTATGGGGTGCTGAACCATATCTGCGAGTATCCAGATAATACTGCATACCCTCGACAGGAATTCCCACCTCGTTCATACGAGCTACCAACTTATCGTAATCCTCCTCGCGCTGAGAACCTCCTACAATCTCTCCAATTTGTGGGAACAATACATCCATTGCAGCAACTGTCTTACCATCAGGGTTCTGTTTCATATAGAAAGCCTTGATCTCCATTGGATAGTCGATAAGGATTACCGGCTTCTTGAAGTGCTTCTCTACCAAATAACGCTCGTGCTCGCTTTGTAAATCAACCCCCCACTCATTTACCGGATACTTGAACTTACCACTCTTGTTTGGCTTAGAGTTTTTCAAAATATCAATAGCCTCGGTATATGTCAAACGGACAAAGTCATTCTGAAGGACAAAACGAAGTTTCTCTACAAGCTCCATTGTACGCTCCTCTGCCTTCTTGTTCTTCTCCTCCTCTTGAAGACGCTTACTCAAGAACTGCAAATCATCCATGCAGTTATCCAACGCATACTGCAACAAATACTTCAAAAAGTCCTCGACCAAATCCATATTATCCTTCAAATCATAGAAGGCCATCTCGGGCTCAATCATCCAGAACTCAGACAAGTGGCGGCTTGTATTTGAATTCTCTGCGCGGAAAGTAGGTCCAAAGGTATAAATCTTACCAAGAGCCATTGCTCCCAACTCTCCCTCAAGCTGTCCGCTAACGGTCAAATTTGTAGCCTTGCCAAAGAAATCCTGCTTGTAATCAACAGAACCATCCTCGTTCAATGGTGGATTCTTAGGATCCAATGTTGTTACACGGAACATCTCTCCTGCACCCTCGCAATCCGATGCAGTAATCAATGGTGAGTTCCAATATACAAATCCATGCTCATTGAAATATTTGTGAATTGCAAATGCCATTGCATTTCTCATTCTGAAAATTGCACCAAAAAGATTGGTACGCATACGCAAATGTGCAACCTCACGCAAAAACTCCAAACTGTGTTTCTTGGGCTGAATTGGATATGTTTCAGGATCTGCCTCGCCCATAACCGTCAACTCCTTTGCAATCACCTCGCAAGCTTGCCCACTACCTGCACTCGGTACCAACATACCTGTTACCGACAATGCTGCTCCTGTTGTTACCTTTTTCAATGGCTCCTCGCCAAAATTCTCAACATCGACAACAATCTGGATATTATTGATTGTTGAACCATCGTTCAACGCTATAAAGTTTACCTGCTTGTTTCCGCGCCTATTGCGCACCCATCCCTGTACGGTTACCATCTGCTCCTTAGGCTCAGTAACCAACAACTCTTTAATGCTTTGTGTAATCATACCTTATATAAAATATCTTCCAAGGTGCGAAATTAATGTTTTTACTCCGCACCTACAAATTATTTTTCCAAAAGTGGTACTTTTGTCCAAGATATGAGTCTATACGTACACATACCCTTCTGCCACTCCAAGTGCGCCTACTGCGGATTTTACTCTGTAGCAGGCAATACTCTGCGCCAAGATTGGCTCGATGCTTTATGTTATGAAATTGTAGCAAGAAAAGAGGAACAAGGCATCGAAACGACTCACAACACTCTTTATTTTGGAGGTGGGACACCCTCGATGCTTACCGCTGATGAGTGGCACAGAATTATTGGATGCATTGAAGAGAATTATCATATTTCACCCAATGCCGAACGAACATTGGAAGCAAACCCCGAAGATATAACACCACAAAACACAGCTTTATGGAAAAAACTTGGTTTTAATCGACTTAGTATAGGTGTGCAATCTTTAAACAACAACGCACTTAAGGCCTCGAACAGAAGGCACTCCGCAACAGAGGCCCGCACTGCCATAGAAACAGCTTTAAGCGCATCTTTTCAAAACATTGGGGTGGACTTTATAATTGGATTGCCAAACTCAGAAGAAAGTGACATTAAATTAACAGAGAGACTGTTACATGAATTACCAATTACCCATGTTTCTCTCTACATTTTATCAATAGACGAGGGCTCAATTCTTTACAAGAAGGCTCAACAGGGAAAATTCACACCCCTATCCGACGACAAAGAGGCTGAGTTATACAAAGAGTATTGCCACATGATAACCAATGCAGGATTTGAACACTACGAGATTTCAAACTTTGCAAAACCGGGATTCCGTTCACGTCACAACTCTGTATATTGGGAGCAGAAACCATATTTGGGATTTGGAGCTGCCGCCCACTCATACAATGGCGAAAAATGCAGACAATGGAATATTGCCAATATTAAAAAATATTGCGAAGCATGGTTAACAAATCCGCCATCGCCCGAAAACGGATATGAAAAGGAGATTCTTGAAAATAGAGACTTGTACAATGAGCTTATAATGACCGGACTTAGAACTGCTAATGGTATTTCCATACAAACATTGGAATCGGAAAGGTTCAAAAAATATTGGAATTCAAACAAAGAGGCATTGCAGAAATACATGGAACGTGGGGTTATTAGAATTGAACGGGACAGAGTGCAACTAACAGAAGATGGGTGGCTTATTTCCGATGCCATATTTACAGACCTCTTTTACTGAGATTTGGTAAAAATCATATTTTTTTGTATACTTGCTGTCTGTAAAAAAGCAAAGATGAAGAAAGTAATAACATACGGAACATACGATTTGTTACACGAAGGACACATTAATCTGCTTCAGCGAGCAAAGGCCCTTGGAGACTACCTGATTGTCGGAGTGACAAATGATAATTTTGATCGCGAAAGGGGCAAATTAAATGTCAGAAATAACGTTTTGGAACGTGTAGAAGCAGTAAAAGCCCTCAATATTGCCGACCAGATAATCATTGAGGAGTATGTTGGTCAAAAGATCGATGATATTCAAAAGTATGGTGTCGATATCTTCACTGTCGGTTCCGATTGGGTCGGACATTTTGACTATCTAAAAGAGTTTTGCGAAGTTATATATCTCCCAAGAACCAAAGGAATCTCATCAACAATGCTGCGCGAAGAGAGCCAGGGTATTGTTAAGTTGGGTGTTGTTGGATTAGGTAGAATTGCAAAACGTTTTATTGCAGAAACATCGCACGTAAGCGGAATTAGAGTCCAGGCTATTTATGATATAAACAAAAAGAACGTTGAGCAATATTGCAAGGAGAATCATTGCGAAGCACAGGCATGCGACTCCTTTAATGAAATATTGCAACTTGCTGATGCTGTATATATTGCAACGCCACATCTTTCTCATTACGACTATTGTAAACAAGCTATATTGAGCCAAAAGCATGTAATATGTGAAACACCTCTCGTTTTAAACGGAGCCCAGGCAGAAGAGTTGTACAAGCTGGCAACAGAAAAAAAAGTAGTTCTGTTAGAGGCAAATAAAACAGCCCACTGTCCGGCATTCAACCACCTAATGGTCATGATTAAGAGTGGAGTTATAGGCGAGGTGGTTGATGTCGAGGCCTCGCTTTCAAAACTTTTAGCCGATAAAACCCTGCGCGAATTCGATGCAAGTCAAGCAGGAGGCTCAATGTATGAGTTGGGTTCATATCCACTTCTGCCTATTATAAAACTGATGGGCACAAATTATGAAAGCTCCACCACTTACTCAAAAATTGAAAACGGAGTTGACATATACACAAAAGGAATGGTTCACTATCAACATGCAGTGTGCTCATATAAATTGGGATTGGGCATCAAAACCGAGGGCAATCTAATTATTTCCGGCACAAAGGGATATGCCTACGTCCCAGCACCATGGTGGTTAACCGACTATTTCGAACTTCGCTACGAGGACCAGAATCTCAACAAGAAATTCTTCTACAAATGGGATGGCGAGGGATTACGCTACGAGATACAAGAGTTTGTTTCATGCATATTCAACCAACGATACAGTTCTGCACGCCTTTCACAAAAAGAGAGCATTGCCATTGCAAAACTCATGGAACAATTCACAAACAGAGTAAACCATATTGATCTATGAAACAGGCTATAGTTACCGGCGGAACACAAGGTATTGGACTTGCTATTGCAGAAATTCTGCTCTGCGAAGGGTATTATGTCACCCTTACCTATGCCCATAACGCCAGAGCAGCAGAGGAGTGCATTACCAAACTTATACAACTTTCAGACAACTTTGAAATTGTCAAAGCCGACCAAAACAACAAAAACGATATGCAGCAACTTACCAAGCATATCTTAAAAAAAGGGAGAGTAGATTGTATTGTATGTAATGCCGGAACTACCCTTAGGAAAGGGCTGACGGAGATAACCAATGAAGAGTGGGAGCAGGAGATGCACACCAATGTCAATAGTAACCTGTTCTTGATTCGTGACCTTTTCTCCATTATAAAACCAAATTCACGAATCATTTTTATCGGCTCAGCGATGGCCATATACCCACACGCAACCTCGATTTCTTATGGCGTTACCAAAGCAGCTCTACACGCATTAGCAAAAAATCTGGTTAAGTGCTTCGAGGGAACCGGAACCACGGTTAACGCAATTGCTCCTGGATTTGTCGAGACAGAATGGCAAAAGAACAAACCTCAGGAAATTCGAGACAATATATGCAACAAGACTGCATTAAAACGCTTCGCCCATGCCGACGAGATTGCCTGTGCTGTTAAATTCTGCATAAACAATCAATTCGTTAACGGATCCATTATTGAAGTGAACGGAGGTTATAATTTCAAGTAAAAAAGAGCTTTCTAACTGAAATATTGCAGGATAGCAAAGAAAATTCATGCAATTGTGTGTTTGTATTCATTTTTTTTATAACTTTGCGGTCCATTTTGGAGTGGTGTGGATTTTAAACTGCACGACTGACCCTTAGCCAGTTGTCGTGCGGGCACACAAAGAGGAGATAGTTTTAGGTCTGCCCGGCCAAACGCGTTTACTATCAATTCAATGTTGCATGATGCCCCTTCGGAATGACAAACAGAATGTTTAATTAAATTATTAAAAAAAGTGGATCAAATTAGTTTCAAAACGGTATCGGTCAACAAAGCAACCGCTCAGAAAGAGTGGATTGTAATTGACGCAGAGAACCAAGTATTGGGACGTATGGCATCGAAAGTTGCGAAACTTTTGAGAGGAAAGTACAAGCCATCATTTACCCCAAATGTTGATTGCGGAGACAACGTAATCATTATCAATGCAGAGAAAATTATCTTCACCGGTGCAAAGATGACCGAGAAGGAGTATGTACGTTACACAGGTTATCCAGGTGGACAGCGCAAAACTACTCCGGAGGCTCTTATCAAGGCTGGACACGCTGAGAGAATCATTGAGCACGCTGTAAAGGGTATGCTTCCAAAGAATCGTCTAGGAAGAGCTATCATGAAGAACTTGTTCATCTACAACGGTAGTGAGCACAAGCATGAGGCACAGCAACCAAAAGTTATTGACATTAACGCTATTAAATAAGGAGGATTGCTATGGAGAAAGTTAATGCTACCGGAAGAAGAAAAGCAGCCGTTGCTCGCGTGTATATCACAGAGGGTAAAGGAAATATTACTATAAATAAGAAGGCGTTGGAGCAGTACTTCACTATTCCTACACTTCAGTATGTTGTTAAGCAGCCACTTGAGACTTTGAACGTTCTTGGCCAGTACGATATTACAGCTAATATTGTTGGAGGAGGTTTCACAGGTCAGGCAGAGGCTTTGCGTTTGGGAATTGCCCGCGCACTTGTAAAGATTAATGAGGAGGATAAAGCAGCTTTGCGTGCAGCAGGTTTCATGACTCGTGACCCACGTGAGGTTGAGCGTAAGAAGCCAGGACAGCCAAAGGCACGTCGTCGCTTCCAGTTCTCTAAACGTTAATCGCAGTTTAGTATCTAAACCGACAGGACTCTTAGTAGTGATATTATTGACTACCGGTCGGTTGATTAAATTAAGAATGTAAACTTTAAAACGAAAAAAACATGTCAGTTAAAAACTTTGACGAGTTATTAAATGCAGGTTGCCACTTCGGCCACTTGACAAAGAAATGGAATCCAAAAATGGCTCCTTATATTTTCATGGAGCAAAACGATATCCACATTATCGACTTGAACAAAACATCAGTTCAGTTGGACAAGGCTGCTGCTGCTTTGAAGCAGATTGCTAAGTCTGGTCGTAAAATTCTGTTTGTTGCAACAAAGAAACAGGCTAAGGAGATTGTTGCAGAGAAAATTGGAAACGTTAATATGCCATACGTTATCGAGAGATGGCCAGGTGGTATGTTGACAAACTTCCCTACTATCCGTAAGGCAGTTAAAAAGATGACCTCTATTGACAAGATGGAGAAGGATGGAACATTCGACCACCTTTCAAAGAGAGAGAAATTGCAAATTTCACGTCAGCGTGCAAAGTTGGAGAAGAACTTAGGTTCAATTAAAGATTTGTCACGCCTTCCGGCTGCATTGTTCATCATTGACGTAATGAAGGAGCACATTGCAGTAAAAGAGGCTAAGGCTTTGGGAATTCCAGTATTTGCTATGGTAGATACAAACTCAGATCCTACCCCAATCGACTTCATTATCCCATGTAACGATGACGCTTCTACTTCAATCAGCTACATCCTTGACTACGTTACAGCTTCTATTGCAGAGGGTTTGAACGAGCGCAAGGCTGAAAAGGAGAAAGAGGATGATAAAAAGGCAGCTCCTAAGAAAATAGAGAAAGTTGCTGAGTCTGAGAACATTTAATTTTAAACACGATGGAGATTAAAGCAGCAGACGTAATGAAGTTGCGTAAAGCAACTAATGCAGGAATGATGGACTGTAAGAAGGCTCTTATCGAGGCAGAGGGAAACTTCGACGCAGCAGTAGATATTATTCGTAAGAAAGGTTTGGCTATCGCTGCAAAGCGTGCTGACCGCGAGGCTAAAGAGGGTTGCGTAATTGCAATTGCTAATGGTAACAAGGGAGTTGTTGTTAGCTTGAATTGCGAGACCGACTTCGTAGCTAAGAACGAGGGCTTTATTGCTCTTACAAAGAAAATTGCAGAGCTTGCATTGGAGACAATGCCTGCAGATTTGGAGGCTCTCTTGGCTCTTCAGATGGACGGACGCTCAATTGCAGACATCGTGTCTGAGCAGACAGGTGTTATCGGTGAGAAGATTGAGTTGAGCTACTACAGCAAGATTGAGGCTGAGGATACAGTTGCGTACATCCACCCAGGAAACAAGTTGGCTACAGTTGTTGGATTCAACAAGGCTGCTGACGAGGTTGCTAAGAAGGATGTTGCTATGCAGGTTGCAGCTATGGCTCCTATCTCTGTTAGCGAGGCTGACGTTCCTGCCGATGTTCGTGAGCACGAGCTTCAGATTGGTCGTGAGAAAGCTCGCGAGGAGGGTAAGCCAGAGGCTATGCTTGACAGAATTGCCGAGGGTCGTTTGAACCGTTTCTACAAGGATTCTACTTTGTTGAATCAGGATTTCATTAAGGATGGTAAAATGTCTGTTAAGGCTTATTTGCAGAGCTTCGACAAGGATCTTACTGTGACAGGATTTATCCGTTTCACATTGAACGCATAATCTGATAACAGATTCCAAATAAAAAACCGATTAGAAATTTTCTAATCGGTTTTTTATTACTCTTCGTGGTGGTGATGACCGATATTGCGAATAATTCTGAATATGCGAATATTCTTGATTCGGTCAACCTTTTTCTTATAATCGCTATTATCGCCCTTAAAGTGTAACCAGATATTACGGCTATATGCTATAACGGCAGGAACATGCCCGGCAATCAAAGCCCAATCCTCACGAATCACTGCATAAACAATAATAATAAGCGAAGCGGCAATACTCATCATCCAAAAGAAAGGGGGCAAAACCGACTCCTTCTTGTTCACTGAGTAGTGCCATTGATAAACAAAACGAATCGCATAGATAAACTGACCTATAACTCCCAATGATAACAACCATAAAGGGATACTGAAGTTTCTAAAGAACTTATCTACAAATGCGTTATAATCAGTTACCGCCATTGGAATAATTACAACAGGCAAAATCAGAATAATCCATTGAATGACTCCGGGAACCTTTTGCCAGCTACCCTTCATCTTCAAGTTCCAGATAAATATATAGTAGGTAACCAATTGTCCGAAGATAATAGAAAAATCATCGCGAATCCAACCATAAACCGCTAGAAGATATGTTGCGGCAAGACTGAGTTCCCAATAAATTGTTGGTGAAACGACCTTCTTGGCCCGTTCCGACAATATCCACTGCAAAATAACACGCGCAGAGAATAGTGCTTGAGCAAAGATTCCAATAAAAAATACCCACCAATCAAACTCCATGACCTAAATTGAAATTACCGAGTGCAAAATTAATTAATTTCTTTCATTATCTTTGTCCATAGAAACGAATTGCTTTATAATTATGAAGTACAAAAGAATACTACTAAAACTTAGCGGAGAGTCTCTAATGGGAGAACAGCGCTATGGCATTGACGTTAAGAGAGTTGAAAGTTATGCACGCCAAATTAAGGCAGTTGCAGAGCAGGGTGTTCAAATTGGAATTGTTATCGGTGGAGGTAACATTTTCCGAGGTATGAGCGGTTCTAAAAAGGGATTTGACCGCGTAAAAGGCGATAATATGGGTATGTTGGCTACCGTAATCAACAGTTTAGCTCTGAGTTGCGCACTTGAAAATGAGCAGTGCAAGAACAAAGTTTTGACAGCAATTCGAATGGAACCTATCGGAGAATTCTATTCAAAAGCTAAGGCCGTTGAGTATTTGGAGAACGGCTATGTTACTATTTTCAGTGCAGGAACCGGAAATCCATACTTTACCACCGACACCGGAAGTAGCTTGCGAGCAATTGAAATCGAGGCCGACGCAATGTTGAAAGGAACTCGCGTTGACGGAATCTATACCGCCGACCCTGAAAAGGATCCTAATGCAATAAAGTTTGATAAAATCACATACGACGAGATATACAATAAGGGACTTAAGGTTATGGATCTTACAGCCACTACAATGTGTAAAGAGAACAACTTGCCTATCGAAGTTTTCAATATGGACATCGAGGGTAATTTGGAGAAATTGATGAATGGAGAGCAGATTGGCACTCTTGTTTATTGATATCACATAAGTTGTAGTTTTGATGAGTATATTGGATTCTATAAATAGCCCTGCCGATTTAAAGAAGCTCCCTATTGAGAAGCTTCCGGAGGTGTGCGCAGCTGTCCGACAGACAATTATTGACGATTGCGCCATGAATCCTGGACACGTTGGTTCAAGTTTGGGGGTTGTGGAGTTGACAGTTGCACTTCACTACGTATTGGATTTGCCATATGACAACCTTATCTGGGATGTAGGCCACCAATCTTATGCCCACAAGATATTAACAGGACGTCGCGAGGAATTTAAAAACAAACGAAAAAAAGGGGGTATTAGCGGATTCCCCAAAATGGAGGAGAGCCAATACGACACATTTGGAACCGGCCACTCCTCTACCTCTATTTCTGCGGCATTGGGTATGGCCGAGGCTGCCAGATTAATGGGCCAGACAGACCGACACTCAGTTGCGGTTATTGGCGATGGCTCCATGACCGGCGGTATGGCATTCGAGGCACTGAACAATGCAGGAATCTCGAAAGCCGATATGCTCATTATCCTTAATGACAACAATATGGCCATTGACCCCAATGTTGGTGGTTTAAAGGATTATCTGTTGGATATTACCGCCTCGCAAGCATACAATCGAATCAAACACAAAGTGTGGGATTCGATGAACAAAAAGAGTAAAATCATGATGCGCATTCGAGGCGCTATAAAAAAACACTACAACAATCTTAAGAGCACCCTTTTAAAGCATAGTAACCTGTTCGAAGCAATGGGTATACGCTACTTCGGACCTTTGTATGGCCACGAAGTGATCCGTATGGTTCATGTATTGCAACGCCTAATGAAACTAAATGGGCCGAAGTTGTTACATTGCATCACCATTAAAGGGTATGGATTCGAGGCAGCAGAAGAGAAACCAACCTTGTGGCACTCACCAAGTCGCTTTGATCCGGCCAACGGAGAGCTATTACCCGAACCGGAAAACGAATCACTAAAGTTTCAGGATGTATTCGGCGAGACCTTGCTCGAATTGGCACAACAAAATGATAAGATTGTAGGCATTACTCCGGCAATGCCAACCGGATGCTCTATGAATATCATGATGAAGGCCATGCCTGAACGTTGCTTTGATGTTGGAATTGCAGAACCTCACGCAGTGACATTCTCGGCAGGTTTGGCTGCAAAAGGAATGATTCCATTCTGCAATATATACTCTTCGTTTATGCAAAGGGCATACGACCAGATTATCCACGATATTGCACTTCAAAAACTAAACGTAGTTTTATGCCAGGACCGAGGAGGTTTGGTTGGTTCCGACGGAGCAACACACCATGGAGTTTTTGATTTGGCAATGTTACAGCACATTCCTAACCTTATAATTGCAGCGCCAATGGACGAGAATGAGTTGCGAAACATGATGTACACAGCACAACTCCCCGACATGGGACCATTCTCTATCCGTTATCCACGAGGACATGGATTTTTAGGCGAGGCCTGGAGAAACCCATTCGAACAACTCGAAATTGGTAAAGCACGCTGTTTAAGCCAAGGTGATAAGGTTGCGGTGTTAACAATTGGCACTACCGGTCACGATGTTGCAAAAGTTCTTAAGAAACTAAACACAAATAGTGTTGCCCACTACGATATGCGCTTCTTGAAACCTATTGACAACAACGTTTTAGAGCACGTATTCACCAACTTCCCAACCATTATTACAATTGAAGATGGTACGATTACGGGAGGTTTGGCCGGAGTTGTTGCGCAATATAAGGCAAAACATAACCACAGCGCCCAAATAATATCGCTCGGAGTGCCCGACAGATTTATAAGTCATGGCACTATATCGGAGTTGAAGGCCGAGTGTGGTTTTGATAAAGAGACAATAGAAAAGGTTATTCGCAAAACTATTGATTAAAACCTATTTATTATTAATTTTGCGTAAACATTTTTTCACAAACATGACACATAATTCAGAGTACGATTCAATCAGACCCTATGAGGGAAAAGAGATTCAGGAGGCCGTTGAGCGAGTACGCACCTCTGAAGGCTTTTTGCAGGTATTTTCACAACTATCAAATGTAGAACCGGCAGTACTAAACTCTCTGTTGACCGGAATAGAAACACGCTATGACTTTCACAAAAAGGTGTGGGGACCTATCGTAGATTTCATTTTGAAAAGGAGTTCTGATGGTATTACCCATAGTGGTTTGAATGAGTTGGATAAGACACAATCATACACCTACGTTTCTAATCACCGCGACATTATTCTTGACTGCGCAATTCTAAACTATCTTTTACAAAGCAACGGACACAAGATTTGTCGCACCGCTGTAGGTGATAACCTATTGGTAAATCAATGGGTCGAGGATATGATGAAACTTGCATCGAGTTTCATTATTGAAAGAAGCGTATCAGTTCGTGAAATGTTGACAAGTTCAATGTTGCGTTCAAAGTATATGCGCGAAACAATTGCAGAGGGAGAGGACTCTATTTGGATTGCCGAGCGAGAGGGAAGAACCAAAAACGGTGATGATCGTTGCCAGCCGGCCCTCTTGAAAATGCTTGACATGAGTGGTTCAAAAGATTTCGTTGAGAGTTTCTCCGCAATGAATCTGGTAGTTGTTTCAATCTCATACGAGTGGGAACCATGCGATGCACTGAAGATTCAAGAGAACTACCTTAAACTCCACGCTACATACCAAAAGACAAAAGATTTGGATATGTTGGCAATGGTAACAGGAATGCAGGCACCAAAGGGAAGAATTCACTACTCATTTACCCCGATTACCAAAGAGGAGCTTGAAAAAATTGGTGAAATTCAAAACAAGGGCGAGCGTATCAACGCATTGGCTCAACTATACGACACAAAACAACACGAAACATTCCAATTGTGGCCTAACAACTACATTGCCTACGATATATTGAACGGATGCAACAAATATAGCGCGAACTACTCTGCTCAGGAAAAAGAGGCCTTTATTGGCAATATGGAGTACAAGTTGTCAAAATTCGAGGGCGACAAAGAGGAGTTAAGAACAATGTTCCTTGAGATTTACGCAAACCCTGTAAAGAATAAATTTGAGAAATAAACAATATGAAAGTTGCAAAATACTTGATCATGGGAGCGGCATTCTTGATGGTTGTATCAAGTGCCCTTACCCTATTTGGCTCTACCACAGATGCTAAGACAATCGTTTATGTTAATATGGGAGCAATGGTATGCCTAATTGCAACCATTACCTTTATGAATTTCGATAAGAAAAATAAAAAGTAAGAAGGTAAATCACTATGGAGAGACGCATTAGAGTCAGATTTGCTCCAAGTCCAACCGGAGCACTTCACATGGGTGGAGTAAGAACCGCCCTATTCAACTATCTCTTTGCCAAAAAGCATGGCGGAGATTTTCTACTTAGAATCGAGGATACCGACCAGACAAGATATGTACCCGGAGCCGAGGAATACATTCAAGAGGCTCTTAAATGGTGTGGACTGATTGTGGACGAGGGCGTAGGAGCCGGAGGCGACTGCGGTCCTTACCGTCAAAGTGAGCGCAAGCCTCTGTACAAACAATACGCATTACAATTGGTTGAGTCGGGCAATGCATACTACTCATTCGACACAGCCGAGGAGTTGGCAGCAGAAAGAGCAGCTTGCGAGGCACGCAAAGAGACCTTCATCTATAATGCACAAAGCAGAACCCACCTGAAAAACTCATTAAACATGAGTGCCGAGGAGGTTGAAAAGGCATTGGCCGATGGAGTTCCCTACGTTATCCGCTTCAAAATGCCCGAGAACGAGGAGCTTGAGCTTCACGACCTGATTCGTGGAGAGGTTCACTTCCAGACCTCGCTTCTCGATGATAAAGTACTGTTCAAAGCCGACGGTATGCCGACATACCACCTTGCAAATGTTGTTGATGACCATCTTATGACCATATCGCACGTAATTCGTGGCGAGGAGTGGCTGCCATCAATGCCATTGCACGTGTTGTTGTACAAAGCTCTTGGCTGGGAGGAAACAATGCCACAATTTGCCCACTTGCCACTTATCCTGAAGCCTGTTGGTAATGGAAAGTTGAGCAAACGCGATGGAAACAAAATGGGATTCCCTGTATTCCCAATGGCATTTACCGACCCTGATACAGGCGAGGTTTGGCACGGCTACAAAGAGGATGGCTATTTCCCCGAGGCATTCGTAAATATGCTTGCACTGCTTGGATGGAACCCAGGCGATGGAGATGAGCGCGAAATCTTCACAATGGAGGAGCTAATCGAGATGTTCTCGTTAGAGCGCGTTAAAAAGGCCGGAGCACGCTTCGATCCCGAGAAGACAAAGTGGTTCAACCACAAATATCTTCAAATGAAAGACAATACCGAGATTGCTGAGATGATGCAGGAGTACCTGAAGGCCGACGGCATTGAGTTCGATAACGCACGCTTAGCTATGGTTTGTGGCCTTATGAAGGAGCGAGTAAACTTCGTTAAGGAGCTATACGATGAGTGTAAATTCTTCTTCGTTGCCCCAACCGAGTATGTTGAGAAGGATGTCAAGAAGTTCTGGAAACCCGAGAGCACCGAGCTTATGAAAGAGTTCCACGCTCTTCTATCAGAGCAACCCGTACTTAGCAAAGAGACTTGCGATGCTACCATCAACGAGTGGCTTGCAGCCAAAGGACTTGGCTACGGAAAGTGCATGAACCCATTCCGTGTTGCCGTAATCGGCTACGCAAAGGGGCCACACATGCTCGATGTTGCCGAGATTATCGGCAAAGAGGAGACCCTTGCACGCCTTCAGCGCGCCATTGACCTCTTCCCCACCATCATTGGCCAATAACAAGTAAAAAAGGAATTTTATTCCACTCACAATAAACCCCAAAGTTTTTTTCCAAACTTTGGGGTTCTCTTCATATCCACATACTCCCTCCAGATTACTGATTCTAGTGTTCATTTCACCCGTGCATTTATGATTTCGGAGAATTAGGCTGCGTAATCCGGGCTTGCTGTATATTTACATCATAGAAAAAGAAGAAACGGATTCATCACCAACATCTAATATCTGGGAGAGGAACTACCGGGACAATACCGCAAATACCACAAAAGATACTTAAACTATATGCGCCAAATGCGTGAAAGAGGTTTACACTAACGTGTGATGCTATGCTGGCGGGGACATTGCACTACCCATATACATCATCTTATCACGACTTACATTTTGATTGCAAAATTACATATATAAAACATAAAGCAAAAAGTTTTTCACAAAATTTCTAAATGCATGCCATTGCGGCTTTGTGACAATTGAGAAAAATCCATCTATTAACATAACTTTAGGTTATTTAATCCGGGAGCTTGTTTTTATAAAACAAATATCATACATTTGCAGTAAATAAATAACAACTATGGAACCAAAAAGTGGAGATAAGATGAAAGTTAATCCTAAACTAATAGGATTGAGCATCTGGATTGAGGGACAAGTCATTGACATTGAGCGTAATCCTTTCATTGGATTGGTCATTGCAATCAAAGACGAGTTGGGACGTATATTCTTCGGTCAAATCAAATATTTTCTGCCTACATAATGTTCGCAGTTGCATTTGACATAAACATTATAGATTTCCGTAAATACTACGGGAAACCATATAATAATGCATATTACGAAATCAAAAATATACTTCGTAGATTTTGATACATAATCTCAATTTAAAGTTTTGTAGATACAGTAAAGATAGTAATAAGTCAAAGAGACTCAAAATGGCAAATAAAATAATAGATTATCAAGAAATTAAAATTAGAGACTTTTCTGATTTGGTTAAAGAACCTCAATATGAATTGTATTTCAACAATGGTGATAAAGAACGACAAGAAAATGGAACCCTACGAGTTCTATCACTCTTCTCGGGATGCGGAGGTATGGATATTGGTCTAGAAGGAGGTTTTATTTGCCATAAGCATTCTGTAACCAACCCAAGTTGGATACACCATAGAATCAATGATGACTGGATTCTATTAAATCGTAATATATTCCGAACGGTCTTTGCATGCGACATCTTAGAGGAAGCACGCCTTACCTGGTTACGCTATATGTCTAGATACAATGTTAATCCCGATATTTATCACCTATCTAGCATTGTAGACCTTGTAAAACTACACAAAGAAGGAGGTAATATATTCCCCACAAACATAGATATAGTTACAGGAGGATTCCCATGTCAAGATTTCAGCGTCGCAGGAAAGCGCAGGGGGTTTGATTCCCCTATTCTACACAATGGAGAAAAGACAAACACAGATTCTCCATCAGAAGAAAACCGGGGTAAACTATACATGTGGATGAAACAAGTAATAGACATCGTACAACCCAAAATGTTTATTGCTGAAAATGTAAAAGGACTTGTTAGTCTTGGAGATGTAAAAAAAATTATTCAAAATGATTTTTCCTCTGCAAATGGAAATGATTACATTGTACTGGAACCTAAAATTTTACACGCTGCAAACTACGGAGTTCCTGAAAAAAGAGAACGCATTATTTTCATTGGAATTAAACGCTCTGCTCTCCATTCGAAGGCCATTGAGGCACTAGAACAAGAACAAGTTCCTATGGACTATAACCCCTACCCCGAACCCACGCACAATTATAATGTCAATAACATGAACCTCCATAACCCTGTAAGTTGTAGAAATATTTTCAAGGGGCTTCCAGAACCCATAGAATCTATTGATTTAGCACAACAAGTATATTCTTGCGCTAAGTTTTTAAGTAATGGTAGTCAGGGACAAACCGAAATTGATATTGATGGATTAGCTCCAACTATTCGCTCAGAACACCATGGGAATATTGAATTTAGGAGACTATCATCTGAACATGGGGGAAAAATAATAGAGGAACTATCCAAAGGAATGATCGAAAGGAGATTAACTCCCAGAGAATGTGCACTCATTCAAACATTCCCTCCCGACTATCCATTTGTTTTTCACAGATCAAATTCAAAACGATATGCCGTAAGTCCTTCCAGTGCATACAAAGTAATAGGCAATGCAGTACCCCCAATATTAGCATATAACATTGCAAGAAGGATACAAGATGTATGGCCATTATATTTCCAATAAAATGAATAGAGAAAGTAAGATTATAGCTATAAGGAAGCAAGATATTGCTCTTGCGCATGAAGCATTTGTTGAACTAATGAGTAATACAGAAGCCATTCTTAATATTGCAGCTCGTAAAGACCCTATGAAATATAAAGAATTAACAGCTTCATCATTAGAGTTATGCGCTGTAGAAAAAATAAAAATAGCGTGCACAAATTCTCCATTTAATGCTAACGAGGTAAAACTTATTTCTGGACAGAAATTTCCAGACATTGTTGCAGAAAAATATTATGGGATAGAAATAAAATCAACAAAAAAAGATTGTTGGACATCCACAGGAAGCAGTATTGTTGAAACAACACGAATAGAAAACGTTGAAGACATTTATATGCTGTTTGGTAAACTCGGAGGGGATATTCCACAATTCAAATGTCGTCCTTACCAAGATGTTCTGTATGATATTGCTGTAACTCACTCACCAAGATACCTTATAAATATGGAGTTAGATAAGGAAGATACTATATTTTCAAAAATGGGAACAACCTATGATGACTTCAGAACTTCCTCAGACTCCATATCATTAGCAAGGCATTATTACAAACAACGAGCCAAGCAACAAAACCGTTTAGAAATGCCATGGTGGATAACTTCTGATAATCTCGAGAAGGGGCATTCATTTAATATCAAGTTATGGAATTCACTCACTCCACTAGAAAAAAGGGAATTACAGACAAAATGTATGATTCTTTTTCCAGAAGCTCTCAATCCTGCAAGAAGCAACACCAAATATAACAACACCACCCTTTGGCTATGTTCATACAATCAGATTGTAAATCCTAACATCCGAGATTTGTATTCAGCGGGTGGTAAAATAACACATGTCAATTACAAAAGGCTAAAACAACCAGTAGCACAGGTCTTTAACATAATAGTGGATTATTCTGATGACATTAAAGCAATGCTTCATCGCCCTTCTGAAGAGCTATTAATGATGATCAGAGACTATAATCCTATACTTTTAAACAACAATGACATGTACGAAGAATGGCTCAATATATGTTCTACATTTGCACAAAAATATAACATACCACTTAGAGCATGGATTGAAAACAAACCCCACTTTTTGTTTTCAAAGTAACAAGTTATCGAAAAAAATTAGTCATTTTTCAAAAACTTACTGATACCGCTCTTCAATTTCGTTAAAGATGCTCCACAATGACTCTTTGTCGTTGGCCTGGAGCATACGGATACGAAGATCGCGGAAGTTGGGCAATCCCTTAAACATGGCTGCCATGTGACGGCGCATATGAAGTATGCCTCGCACCTCATCAATCCAATCCATTGAAAGCTCAATCTGCTCCTTTAAAATTGAAAGTTGTTCTGCAACACTCAGGTCAGGAAGAATTTCACCTGTCTCAAAATAGTGTTTGATTTGACGAAAAATCCAGGGTTTTCCAATGGTGGCACGTCCAATCATAACACCATCTACTCCATATTTCTCGAAAGCCTCCTTTGCCTTTTGAGGGGTGGTTATATCTCCATTTCCAAGAATAGGTATTTTTATGCGAGGATTCGCTTTGACACGTCCAATGGGTTCCCAATCAGCCTCGCCCGTGTACATTTGTGAACGAGTTCTGCCATGAATGGCAAGAGCCTGAATACCCACATCCTGAAGCTGCTCTGCAACCGAATCGATAATGATATTGTCACAATCCCACCCCAAACGGGTCTTTGCAGTTACAGGGATATTAACAGCCTTGACAACCTGTTTTGCCATTTCAACCATTAGCGGAATATCACGCAACAAACCGGCTCCGGCTCCTTTTGCAGCCACACGCTTCACAGGACAACCGAAATTTATGTCGACAAAGTCAGGTTTTACGGCCTCGACAATCTTTGCGGCCTCGACCATTGAGTCGATAAAACGGCCATATATCTGAATTGTTACAGGACGCTCGCTCTCGTCAATGGTAAGTTTCTGCAATGATTTGTTAACCTCGCGCACCAGAGCATCGGCCGAGACGAACTCGGAGTAGAGCCAATCTGCCCCATATTTTTTACAAAACTTTCTGAACGGAGGGTTGGTTACATCCTCCATCGGTGCCAAAATCAAGGGTCTATCGCCCACCTCTACTCCTGCTATCTTCATAACTTTCAATTTGGTTGCAAAGGTATAAAAAGAGAGAGCCAAACGAAAATTTTTGAAAAAAGATATTTATCAAGGTTAAACTTTCAAAAATGGGGCAATCTGTTAGTTTTATATTGTAATTTTGAGGCATGAAAACGGTACTATCCATACTTTTAACTCTAATTTTCTCAATTCATACAGTTTGGGGACAGGAGGATGGCTGGGAGTGGCATAAGGTTGAAACTCCTGAGGGGATAACATTTTCTATGCCGGGCGAGACCGCTCATGAGTTTTCCATTCAAGATGGTGTTCCTACCCACATTTACAAGAGTCGTGATTTGAACTGTATTTTTGGGGTTGTATGTTCGAACTTTTCAAACAAAAAGGAGATGCTATCACCGGAATATCACGGCAGCTTGGTTGAGATTTTGAAATCGGGCTCAATTCCAAAAGAGGAGTACGGCAAATTGGTTTCCGAGCAACTGATCCAGAAAGAGCTACCATTGATATACGAAATCAACTATACCACTATGAACGACAAAATTCAGTGGAGTTATATAAAACGGTTTATCATTACCGAGAGTCATATATACCAATTCAACATTGGTGCAAAGACCCGCAATACAGACCAATTGAAGTTTGAGTCAACCCTATTCTTTGACTCGGCACAAATAACAAATGAAGAGGGGGCAATTCCCTAAAACTGCCCCCTTTCTGATATTACTCGCTCATTAACTGAGTCTGACGATCGATTGATGCCTGGTGAATGGCCTTAAATACCTTGTCTACAAAGTCAAGATCAAGATTATTATCGCCTGCCTGTTTGTGAACCTTCGCAAGAATATCATCCCAACGACCAGACTGCAATACAGTAATATTGTTCTGTTTTTTGTAGTTTCCTATCTTCTCGGCAACTCTCATTCTGCGGCCCAACAACTGAATCAAATCGGTATCAAGATCATCAATATAACTTCTTAACTCATCAAGATTCTCATTGAATTGACTGTTATCGGTTTTGGTTGCTCGAATAATCAACTTATCGAGCATTGCCTTCATTTCGCAAGGAACGTACTGTTGCTTTGAATCACTCAATGCCACATCGGGATTATTGTGTGATTCCACCATCAAACCATCAAAACCCAAATCCATGGCCTTTTGCGCCAACTCAGGTATCAACTCGCGCTTTCCTGCCATGTGGCTTGGATCTACAATAATCATCATTTCAGGAAAACGGCGACGCAACTCTACCGGTAACTCCCACTGTGGCTGGTTTCTGTATTTTGATTTGCCGTATGTTGAGAAACCACGGTGAATAACACCCAATTTCTTTATGCCGGCAAGATTTAAGCGCTCCAAAGCTCCAATCCACAAATCAACATCGGGGTTTACAGGATTCTTTACCAATACAGGTATATCAACACCCTTAAGCGCATCAGCCAACTCCTGCATGGCAAATGGGTTTGCCGAAGTTCTTGCTCCAATCCACAACATATCCATTCCTGCCTTTAGAGCCTCGTAAACATGTTTTGTGTTTGCCACCTCGGTGGTTATCTTCATTCCCAACTCTTTCTGGATTCTGCGCATCCAAGGCAGCCCCTCGGAACCTATTCCCTCGAAACATCCGGGGCGTGTGCGAGGTTTCCATATTCCTGCTCTGAAGATATTCACTCCCTGTGCCTTTAGTTGCTTAGCAGTGTCAAGCATCTGCTCCTCGCTTTCGGCACTACATGGTCCTGCAATTATTGCCGGTACCTGCTGATTGTCAAAGATTCCCCACTCTGAAGCGGGAATTAAATCCAACTGAACATTTGCCATAATCTCTATATTTTATATTCCTAATTATCTTATAATTCTCTTAATCCTGTTCGCCCCCTGAATAAGTTCCTTAATTGCTGCCTCGTCCATCTCGTCGATTGCCTTACGGAAAGCTCCTATCTTCTCTATATAGGTATCAAGAACTGCCAGAACATTGTCGCGATTCTGCATAAAAATCGGAACCCACATCTCCGGGCTACTCTTAGCCAGACGGGCTGTCGATGCAAAACCTCCTGCTGCCAAATCAAATATGTGACGATCATTCTTCTCACGCTCCAATACTGTCAACGCCAAAGCGTATGAAATTACATGTGAGACGTGCGACACGTATGCGGTATGAACATCGTGCTGAGCCGACGAAAGATGTATCAAACGCATATTCAGTGCATCATACATTTTTTGAATAGTAGCCAATGCTCGCATATCGCTCTCCTCGGCATCGCAGATAATACCGGCGCGTCCATCAAACAATCCGCTCATTGCCGCTCTTGGGCCTGAATACTCGGTTCCCGACATTGGGTGTCCAAGCACAAATTGTCCGCGTTTAGGGTGATATTTAACCACATTTGCTATCAACCCCTTTGTTGAGCAGACATCGGTTACAATCTGCTTCTCCGATACCTTATCCAATATTTGTGGAATAAGTTTCACCGCTCCGCTTACAGGTATTGCAACAATAATTATATCACTCCCGGCAATACACTCGTCAAGAGTTGCCACCTCATCAATGATTCCCAAATCTTTGGCAACCTGGACATTCAATGGGTTCTGCTCAACACCTAATATCTTCTCGGCAAAACCATTCTTCTTTAAATCTATTGCTATCGAGCCACCTATAAGACCCGTTCCTATTACTCCTACTACCATGCCTCTTATCCAAAACTTTTATACTCTCCAAGAACCTCTATGTCTGCAACCAATGGTCTTACCGCATCGACAGCTTTCCTATAGCGATCAAAATCGTTGAACTTCAAATCCACATAGAAGAAGTATTGCCACTCCTTTCCGACAATCGGTAATGATTGTATTTTGGTCAAGTTTAACTCATAGAACGAGAAAATTGACAATATGTGTGACAAACTTCCCTGCTGGTGCGGCAAGGTAAAGCACAACGATGCCTTATTTATTTCGTACGAGGGCACAGATAATCTGTCATCCATGATAAGGAAACGGGTGAAGTTCTGTTTATGCGTCTCTATGCTTGGCGCTAACACCTCCAAACCGAAAAGTTCTGCCGCCAAGGTCGATGCTATTGCTCCTACCGTTCTGTCACCACGAGCAGCCACCTCGCGTGCAGCAGATGCTGTATCCGATGCCTCGACCAAGCGAATATGCGGATACTCCTTAAAGAACTCACGACATTGGGCAATTGCCATATAGTGTGAATGTACCTCTTTCAACTCCTCGATTTTTACACCCGGCATTACAAGTAGATTCTGACGTATGGGCAGAAAAACCTCGCCCTTAATTGCTTTACCATATTTGTGAAGTAGGGCATAATTTGGCAATAATGCGCCAGCCACTGTATTCTCGATAGCCATTATTAAACCATCGGCTTCTCCTTTATTTACCTGTTCAAATTCATCTTCAAAGTTGGCACAAGGCAAAATTTCTACCTCTTTTCCATAAAAAATTCGTGCTGCCTCTTCGTGAAAACAACCCTGAATACCCTGAATTGCAATTTTACTGTTCATAACTCTTAATTAAAAAAGCCCCGAGTTTTCGGGGCTTCAATATGATTAACTTTTAAATTTCTATCCTATATTTACATATCACGACCCCATTTACTCTTTTCTGCTAAAAAAGTAAAAGTAAAAATAACCGTAGCTATTAAATCGTGTTGTCTTCATAATTTGTGATATTTTCGCTACAAATATATATGCTATTTTGATTCGTTGTTCACCATACCCCAATTTTTTTTGATATTTTTTCATAGCTACTTTTTTTATACCTTTACGTTTTGAATTTTTTAAAGCACAATACGGAGATATGGAGAGTAAAAATCTATTCCTGGTCGATGCCTTTGCCATGATTTATAGAGCCTATTATGCCTTTATAAATAATCCAAGAATCACAACCACCGGAATAAACACATCGGCAACATTTGGATTTTGCACCTTTATAACAGAATTATTAGAGGAGCAGAAACCTACACATATTGCTGTTGTCTTTGATCCGGAGGGGCCTACTTTCCGCCACGAGATGTATTCCCCTTATAAGGCACAACGCCCCCCCATGCCCGAAGACATCCGCAGTGCTATTCCCTACATTAAACAAATCATACAGAACTTGGGCATTAAGCATATCTCTGTTCCAGGTTACGAAGCCGATGATGTAATCGGTACTCTTGCAAAAAGGGCCGAGAACGAGGGATTCCATGTATATATGATTACCCCGGATAAAGATTATGCACAGCTTGTCACTCCCAATATTACAATGTATAAACCGAGTCGGTCAGGTAATTTATCAGAGACTTGGGATATTCCCGAGGTCCTTGATAAATTCGGTATCGAGCGTATTGATCAGGTCATAGATATTCTTGGATTGATGGGCGATACCGCAGACAACGTTCCGGGATGCTCGGGTGTAGGCCCCAAAACAGCAGCCTCGCTTGTATATAAATATGGAGATATTGAGGGAATATATGAACATATCGATGAACTGAAAGGAAAGCAGAAAGAACGCCTTTTGGAGTGTCGCGATACTGTAATGCTATCAAAAAAGTTGGTTACAATCTGTACCCAGGTTCCAACAGATATTGCAATTGAAAATCTTAGAAGAGAGAGTGTCGAGGTAAACGAATTGAAAGAGGTTCTGCAGAAACTTGAAATTTTTTCATTGGTAAACAGATTGGTTAACTCGGGCAAACGACTTGAAGATGCCGATGATCTGCAACACGAAGAGGATTTGCATCTAACAATTAATAACTGTTCAAATATTGCAGAGGTAATTGAAAGAGTTTCCACTCAGAATAGCTTTGCACTGACATTCATCGAACCTGATAATTTTAATCTTTATAGTGATTGGCCCAAGGGTGTCATAATTTCAGCACAAGACAACAGTGTAGAGGTTATCAAATTGTGTTGCTCCCCTCAACAAGAGTTACTTGCTTTAAAACCTCTGTTCGAGAACAGCGAAAAGTGCTGGATTACCGACAAAACAAAACACAATTTGATAATTCTAAAGCGTTTGGGCATCGACATAAAGTGTAAGATTTTCGATATAACCATTGCTCACTATATTCTGCAACCGGAACTAAGCCACTCGTTACAAAGAATGGCATTAGAACTTTTGCATTACCAATTTACCGAGAAGCAAACCACAATCCAGCCTACACAACTATCACTTTTTGATGAAGTTATTGAGGAGGATTTCTCGCGTCCGGCAACTGAGTGTAACCTTATATTCCGCCTAAAGCCTATTCTGCAACGCAAGCTCGAAGAGAGCAACTTTACAAACCTGTTCTACAATGTAGAGATGCCGCTCTGTTTTGTACTTGCAGATATGGAGTTCGAGGGTGTTGCCGTTGATATTAATGCACTGCATACACTTGCCACGGAATTTAAAGAGAAGTGCAACTCCCTTGAAAAACAGATATATGCCGAGGCCGGCCACGAATTCAATATCAACTCTCCCAAACAGTTGGGCGATGTTCTTTTTGGCGAATTACAACTTGATCCACAACAGAAAAAGACCAAAACCGGACAATTTGTTACCTCGGAACAGGTCCTTTCAAAGTTGGAGGAGGCAAACTCTATTGTAAAACATATATTAGAGTATCGCGGAATTAAGAAGTTGTTATCAACCTATGCCGACGCTCTTCCTGAATACATAAACAAAGCCGATGGCAAGATTCATACAAACTTTAATCAGACCGAAACGGCTACAGGGCGTTTAAGCAGTTTGAATCCTAACCTGCAGAACATACCGATAAGAACCGAGGAGGGCCGAAAAATAAGAAAAGCCTTTATTCCCGGCAATTCGGATTACAGCTTCTTTTCGGCCGATTATTCGCAGGTAGAGTTAAGACTTATGGCCTCGCTCAGTAAGGATCCTGAAATGATTGCAGCATTCAAAAATGGCGAAGATATACATTCGGCCACTGCATCTAAAATATATAAAACCCCTATTGATCAGGTAACATCGGAGATGCGCCGGCGTGCAAAGACCGCCAATTTCGGAATTATTTATGGAATTTCGGCATGGGGATTGGCAGAGCGTCTTAATATTAGTCGCAAAGAGGGTAAGGAGCTGATTGACGGATATTTTGAAATGTATCCCGAGGTAAAAAAATATATGGAAAACTCAATCGACCATGCAAGAAAGAAACGCTACGTAGAGACTATTCTTGGCCGTCGTCGATACCTGAACGATATTAACTCGCACAATGCAGTTGTACGCGGTGTGGCAGAGAGGAATGCCGTAAACGCTCCAATTCAAGGTTCCGCAGCCGACATAATCAAAATGGCCATGATCTGTATATGGCGTGAACTTAACGAGCGAGGATTGAAATCAAAAATGATTATTCAGGTTCATGACGAGTTGAACTTCAAGTGTCATAATAGCGAAAAGGAGCTTCTTAAAGAGATTGTAGTTAGTTGCATGGAGAAGATTGTCAATTTAAGTGTTCCCCTCACTGTAAGTTGTGGATTCGGCAAGAATTGGTATGAAGCACATTAAAATATGCAGGATAGTTTAAACATAATCACAGATACCCTTACGCTACTGAACAGTGAATATGTAACAATACCATTTTCACAAACAGTATCGCGCATGGAAAATCTATATGGTTTAATAACCGTTGCAATATTTATGTCGGTTATCGCATTCCTGCGTCTGACCGATACCGCCCTATTCCGATCAATTATTACCGGAATATTTAAATACAGAAACGCAGAAAACCTTCTTGGTACGGGATTTGCCACATTGGGCCAGCGATTGCTTCTATTGACACTATCGTTTGGAATGATTGCTATTTTTCTGACTCAAATAACAAGCAATGCTTTTTTCAATGTTGATACAATCGTAATCTTTTTACTATTATTCGTGGCCCACTTTGCCACAATCGGAATATACCAATACCTTGGATGGACATTCAACAATCTGCACATAGCAAAGGTAAGCTCAATGAGTTTATGGCTCTCAAACATTTCACTCGGATTTATCACATCTCCACTTATTCTATCGCTTTTTTTTGTGCGTCCGGAGTGGCATTCAACACTAATTAAATTCATTATATGTGTTGCTCTATTTTTGCTTATTGTAAGAATTTTCAGGTGGATACGAATATTATTTGATAATAGAGTTTTTATTTTGTTTATGATTTTGTACCTTTGCGCTCTTGAAATTGCGCCTATTTTATTGTTAATAAAAGTGGTGCTAAAGTAAGGAATTGTCAAACACACAAAACAGCAAAAGCCTTGAAAATCAAGAAAATACTTGTGTCGCAACCGAAACCTACAAGCGACAAGAATCCATACTCTGATCTTGCAGAGCAGTACGGTCTTTCGTTGAATTTTCAATCTTTTATTAAGGTTGAGGGAGTTTCAATAAAAGAGTTTCGTCAATATCATATTAATATTTTAGATTATTCTGCAATTATTTTAACAAGTAAAGTGGCAATCGACACTCTTTTCAATTTCTGTAAAGAGCTAAGAATAACACTTCCCGATACAATGAAATACTTTTGTGTAACCGAGGCAATCGCCCTTTACCTACAGAAGTACATCATTTACCGTAAACGTAAAATATTCCATGGCGAGAAGGCATTCGAGGATTTGACAAAGGTTATCACCAAACACAAAAACGAGAAGTTCCTATTGCCAATGTCCGATGTTCATAAAGAGACTATTCCGGAGTTCTTGGATAAGTTGAATATCAAATACACAAAGGCTGTATTCTATAGAACCGTATCGGCAAATCTGAAAGATACCGTAAATCCAAAAGATTACGACATTTTGGCATTCTATACTCCGGCCGGTATTAAGTCATTATTCCAGAACTTTGAGAATTTTGAACAGGGCGATACTGCTATAGCTGCATTTGGTCAAGCAACATGGAAGGCTGTAGAAGATGCGGGATTACGCTTGGATATCAAGGCTCCAACCGTACAGTTCCCATCAATGACAATGGCTCTTGAGGATTATATTAAACGCTACAATAAAGAGCATAAATCAAAATGATTCGTCAAACGCTTTGCAAAGCGGAACGACTATACCACAGAAAACTGTTCGAGGAGCTTTTAAGTTCCAAGAACAGTTTTGTTAAATATCCGCTACGAGTGGTATACAAAGAGAGCTCGACTCCCGGCGAGTTCCCGATAAGAATTGCCATAAGTGTAGGTAAAAAACGATTCAAACGCGCAAACAAACGCAACAGAATCAAGAGACTTATTCGTGAATCCTACCGTTTGTGCAAGCCGGCATTACTACCCAAAATAGAAGGCAAACATATTGATATTCTCTTCATATACATAGATAATAAACTTCCTGACTTTCATACCGTAAATAAGAGTGTACAGATTCTTATGAATAAAATTGCCGATAACCAGGTATGAAAAATATTAAACATATAGCTGTAGAGATTCTGATATTGCCTATTAAATTCTATAAGTATGCAATATCTCCGCTACTTCCACCGACATGCCGATACACCCCCACATGCTCTCAATATGCAATAGAAGCACTAAGAAAACACGGAGTATTCAAAGGTTTGTATCTTACAATTAAACGCATATTGCGTTGCCATCCTTGGGGTGGCAGCGGATACGATCCCGTTCCATAAATAATTATTAACCAATTTTATTCTATTTTACTTCTCTAATTGAGAAATATAGACTATTTTCGCATTGTTGGAAATTACGTATAAACATATGAGAAAATTGAATAAAACCATTGCTTTAGTTGCAATATTCCTTATTTCTGTAACAACATTCACAAATGCACAAAATAAGGCCAACGATCAGAATTTCAGAGTTACCAAAGCTCTAAATACCCAAATTTCGCTACTACGCGAAGTTAGTCGTTTGTACGTTGACACCATCAATCCCGATGAGCTTGTAAAAACCGGAATTGATGCAATGTTGGCAAGTTTGGATCCATACACAGTTTTTTATCCGGAAACAAATATGGACGAGGTCAAACTTATGACCAAAGGAGAGTATGGCGGAATTGGTGCTGTTATTGGAATGAATAAGGCACGCCAGGTAATTATCCGTGAACCATATCGAGGAACCGCGTCATATAAGGCAAAACTTCTTCCCGGCGACATTATTCTTTCAATCAATGGCCAGGATATGACCGGTAAAACAACTGTCGATGCAACAAATATTCTACGCGGACCGGCCGGCGAAGAGCTAAAATTGACAATCAAACGAGGTGAAGATAAGCCTTTCGAGGTAAAGATGATTCGCGAAAAGATTCAATTGCCAAACATTCCATATTACGGAATCATTAGAGATACTGTCGGCTATATCTATCTAAGTAGCTTTACAGAAACCTCGGCTAAAGATGTAAGAAATGCTCTGCTTGACCTAAAGAACAAAGGAGCCAAAACAATGATTCTTGACCTTAGAAATAATGGAGGAGGCCTTATGGATCAAGCTGTCGAGATTGTCAGTATGTTTGTTCCAAAGGGATCTCCCGTGGTTAGCGTAAAGGGAAGAATTTCACAAATAAATCGCGAACTTAAAACAACACAAAACCCTATTCTGCCGGATATGCCACTGGCTATATTGATAAATAGCGGAACTGCATCTGCTTCGGAAATTGTATCGGGAGCACTTCAGGATATGGATAGAGCGATATTGGTAGGAACAAGATCTCTTGGAAAGGGTTTGGTGCAAAATGTGCGTCAACTACCCTACAACACCCAGCTTAAAATTACCACTGCGAAATACTATATTCCAAGCGGACGATGTGTTCAAGCTATCGATTATTCACATAAAGACGCAAACGGTAATCCACAACCACTACCGGACTCACTTAGAAAAGAGTTTAAAACTGCCGCAGGACGCGCAGTATTCGATGGAGCCGGAATTGAACCTGATATTAAAATTCAGGACTCTGCATATAAATTATTGACACAAGAGTTAGTTATAAACGACTACATATTCGACTTTGTAAATAATTATGCCCTTACAAATCCCGCACCTTTGAATGTAAATGATTTTACTATTCCTGAAGGCATATACGATCAATTTACCGATTATGTCCTTAAACAAGATTTCAAATACATTACCAAAGGGTCTAACATCGTTGATGGCATGACCAAAGCCCTTGACGGAGAAGATTACCCGGAGCAGGTCAAAGAGCTGTTAAATCAGCTAAAAGAAGCTGTAAAACCAAATTTAGAGCAAGACATGAAGCGCTACAAAGACGAAATCATGGAGGCTCTTATAGACCAGCTTGTAACAAGATACTATGACAATGAAGGATATATTGAGCACACAGTAAAGAACCGAGACAAGTACATTGATATTGCACTAAATCCTGAAAACTGGGAAATCCTAAAGAATATGTAATCTACTCGTCAGGGTGAAAATAGTTATACACGATAGCAGCTCGTTTAGCACCTAAACAGGCTGCTATCTGTTTTATATCTGCCAACTTTATGCGTTCAACACTGCCAAATGTCTGAAGCAAAGCGCGCTCAGCAGCATCTCCAATTCCCTTTATATGCCTTAACTCGCTATCTATCTGAGATTTACTCCTTAAAGATCTATGAAAAGTAATTCCGAATCTGTGTGCCTCATCGCGAATATGCATCAAAACTCTTAATGTTTCAGATTTCTTGGAAAGAACCCAAGGCTCACTGTCTCCTGGAAAATATATCTCCTCTAAACGCTCAGCCAAACCCAATATTGCAATTTTGCCCCTTAAATTTAATTCAGCAAGAGCATCCAAAGCGGCTCCTAATTGCCCCTTACCTCCATCAATAACTATCAAATCCGGAAGAGGCAATCCCTCCTCTAAAACACGAGAATATCTTCGATATACAATCTCGCGCATTGAGGCATAATCATTAGCTCCAACAACACTCTTTACATGAAATTTTCTATAATCGCGTTTCGATGGTTTACCATTGACAAATACAACACAAGCAGCAACAGGATTTGTACCTTGAATATTCGAGTTATCAAAACACTCTATTCTTCGAGGTTCAACATTCAACTTAAGTTCACTCTTCATCTGAAACATAAGCTGATTTACAGTATCATTAGAATCACGTCGAACACTCCTTTGTCTATCTCTATCAGCTTTAAATTGCTTAGCATTTCGCTCCGACAACTCCAATAAATGGTGTTTTTCTCCGATTTGTGGAATAGTATAAACAACTTTATCTATTTGAATATCAGGTAAAAACGGTACAATTATCTCGCGAGCGGAACTCTGAACCAAAGAGCGAATCTCATAAATAACATATGATAATAAAGACTCTTTATCCTCGTCTAATTTCTGCTCAACTTCCACTGTATGTACCTTATTTACAGCACCATGCTCTACTCCTAAATAGTTTACGTATATATATTTTTCCCCCTCTATAAAACTAAATACATCGATACTTGCCTGAGTTGTCCTAACAATTGTTGACTTGGATCTATACTCTTTTAGTAGGTTAATTGCAATCATTGTTTCGTTAGCCTTTTCAAACTGAAAAATTGATGCATAGTGCAATTCTTGATTTGATAGATATGAAATTACCTCAGAGAAATTTCCTTTAAGAATATTTCTAATCTGAGCAATGTAACCATCATATTCACTCTGTGAAATACCGGAGATACATGGTGCCTGACAGTTATGAATATGATACTCTAAACAGGGTTTAAATTTCAATGATTGAATTGAAGCCTGCGACAACACCAAATTACAAGTACGCAACTTGTACAAAGAGCGTATCAGTTTCATTAAAACATTAGCAAACCTTACAGATGTATATGGCCCATAATACTCTGCCTCTGATCTGTTAAAATGTCGAGTAATTTCAACTCGCGGAAAAGATTCTTTTCTTATTGCAATCCAGGGATAAGTTTTGTCATCTTTTAAAAGAATGTTGTACTTAGGCTTATGTTGCTTTATTAAATTATTCTCTAATAAAAGTGCATCCTGCTCAGAGTTTACAACTGTATAATTTAAATCAGCAACTCGTCTAACAAGATTCAATGTTTTTGAACTTTGATTGCTTTTACTTAAATATGATGAAACTCTATTACGTAAATTCTTTGCCTTACCAATGTAAATTATATTTCCGTCGGAATCCAAATAGATATAGACTCCCGGATCGGTAGGAAGATTTCTAACCTTCTCTCTTAAATTTTCATCGTATAAAGCCATAAAATTGCGTATTCTGAGAATTTAATATTTACAAAGTTCATTAACTCCGGTCATGAATATTGAAAAATGAAAAAGTCTCAAAATTAAACAAACCCTGCTCTCCCAACTTAATTTTTGGAATAACTATCAACGACAAAAAAGAGAGAGTCATAAATGGGTCGAGTAAATTAGAACCAAACTTCTTCACCTTTCGCTTTAATGAAGTGAAAATATTATTTACATACAAACCTCCACGGTCAGACATAATACCACCTATGGGTAATGGAAGTATTGCAGTACTTCCATTAGAACTACATGCCAAACCTCCCTTATACTCTATAACCTTGTTTATTGCTTTCAGTAAGTCTACATCCGATGTTCCTACAGCCAAAATATTATGCGAATCATGTGCCACTGTAGAAGCAATAGCCCCGCTCTTGAAACCGAAACCTTTTACATAAGCTATTTGAGGTTTGGAATTATCGTTATAGCGATTTACATAAACTATTTTCAATAAATCCTGCTCCAAATCAGATTCCAAATTATCACATGGTTCAGTAAGATTAAAATTACACTCTTCTGTCACTAACTGATCAAAAACAATTTGAATAGCTTTGTGAGTTCCTTGCGTCATTGGCTTTCTTAGTTCTGATAGCAATAAATGTCCTCGCTTAAACTTGTTCAGAGTAATATTCACGATACTCTCATCGCTATTATCCAAGTGTGAAACATCCTTGTCAAAAACACATTTTCCTGCAACGTATGTCTGTATTGTCTCGAACTTTTTTAAATCCTTCACAACTTGAAAATCTGCAGCATCGGCAACTCGCAACAATCCAACCGAAAGATTATAGTGAAGTATCGGATTAACAGATGCAGCTTTAATAACATTGAAAAGATCATACCCCTCTTTAACTGCCTTGCAAACCATTTTATCTATATGGCCAAGTTTAATCAATGTATCAGGATGAGAATCATCAGTACAGAACATAACTGAATTCGGATACAATTCCAACAATTGCTTCAAATCATCGAAATTATTTACTGCACTTCCATATCTAATTTGAATCTTCATTCCGGCATTAATCTTCTCTATAGCCTCGTCTAAAACCACACATTCATGATCCGTGGTGACGCCTGCAGCAACATATTTTTTTAGATTCTCTCCACTACACAACGGAGCATGACCATCTATCCTTAAACCATACCTCTTTGCTGCTTGCAATTTCAACTGCATCTCCTTATCTCCATTTATAACAGCAAACAGATCCATTACCTCTGAAAGGGCAACAAAATTTCCCGACTTTGCCAAAATATCAATATCAGCACTACTTATCGTAGCTCCGGAACCATCAAAACTTGTAGCAGGAACACAAGATGGTATAGTAAAAAACATTTTACATAGAGCATTTGAACTGTTCTTTACCATTGACAAAACTCCTGTTACTCCTGTCACATTTGCTATCTCATGAGGATCTGTTACAATAGCAACTGTTCCACGTGGAACAATTAACTTTGAAAATTCCTGCGGCGATAACATTGAACTCTCAATATGAACATGAGAATCGACAAAACCAGGAATAATATAGTTTTCGTAATGCTTATTTTCAACTCGCTCTATCGAGACAATTATACCATTTTCAATCTTGATTTTGGCAGGATATATTGACCTGCTATGAACATCTACTAAGTTACCAACTACCTGTTTCATATCGAAAATTTGTTCCACGTGGAACATTAACGTCCCATCAATACTAAAAGCACACTAATATCTGCAGGTGAAACTCCGCTTATTCTTGACGCTTGACCAAGTGTTTTAGGTTGAATTTTTTCAAGTTTTTGACGAGCCTCAGTAGAAAGATTTTGAATGTTTTTGTAATCAAACTTACCCTCAATCTTCAAATTTTCTAATCTACTAAATTTATCTACAAGCAACCTTTCACGCTCAATATACCCAGAATATTTAAGTAAAATTTCAGCAGATTCAACAACTTCATTAGAAAAATTATGCTCACTAATAAAAGTGAATAAATCATTTAATATTGTACATAATTTTTTTATTGTTATAGTTGGTCTTGCCAAAATATCTACCAATTTACAACCTTGTTTCAATGGATTTAAACCTTCAGAAAGTAAAAAGGCATTTATCTGTGATTGTTTAACACTGAAGTTTCTTATATAATCGACCAACAAATCTCTATCACTATATTTCTTAATAAACTGAGAATATCTATCGTCGGTCACCAAACCTATAGATTTTCCTAAATTAGTTAATCGTTCATCAGCATTATCCTGCCTTAAAAGTAATCTGTACTCCGCTCTTGAGGTAAACATTCTGTAAGGTTCATCTACACCTTTAGTAACTAAATCATCGATCAGAACGCCTATATAGGCCTCAGAACGCGAAATTGTAATCATCTCCTTACCGCTGGTAGAAAGATGAGCATTAATACCCGCAAGTAATCCCTGCGCAGCTGCCTCTTCATAACCGGTAGTACCATTAATCTGACCGGCAAAGAATAGATTTGATATTAACTTTGTCTGTAATGTATGATTCAATTGGGTTGGTGGAAAATAATCATACTCTATGGCATAACCGGGTCTATAAATCTTAACATTCTCAAAACCCTCAACCTTTCTTAGCGCAGCCAACTGAACATCCCATGGTAATGAAGATGAAAAACCATTCAAATAATACTCATTGGTATCCTCTCCTTCGGGTTCCAAAAAGAGATGATGAGAATCCTTACCGCTAAAAGTATCTAATTTTGTCTCTATACTTGGGCAATATCTTGGACCTATACTTTTTATGGTTCCATTAAATAATGGACTATCCTCAAAGCCTGTTCTTAAAATATCATGAACCTCTTTATTGGTATATGCAATATAACAGGGACGTTGCTTAAGACCTTTAGAGTTGGTTTCCAGATAGGAAAATTTATGAAAGGTATCATCGCCATATTGAATGAAAAGCTTTGAATAATCAACACTTCTTCCATCAATTCTCAATGGCGTGCCGGTCTTCATTCTACCGGTTTCAAAACCTAATTTCACGAGTTGTTCAGTCAATCCATGAGATTCAGGCTCTGATATTCTACCACCTTTAAAACTAACCTTTCCTACATGCATTAAACCATTTAGAAATGTACCATTGGTCAATACAACACTTTTGGCATTGAACTCTATTCCTAAAGCCGTAACTACACCAACTACCCTGCCCTGCTCTATTTTTAAATTTATAACATTGTCCTGAAGCATGTCAAGATTTGGTATTGACTCAAGAGCTCCTCTCCACTCTGCTGAGAATTTCATTCTATCACATTGCGAACGAGGACTCCACATAGCAGGTCCTTTAGATAAATTCAACATTCTGAATTGAATTGAACTTTTATCTGTAATTATGGCCGACATACCACCTAAAGCATCAATTTCTCTAACCAATTGACCTTTGGCAATACCACCGATAGCAGGATTGCAACTCATCTGCGCTATCTTCTGCATATCTATAGTAATAAGCAATGTTTTCGAACCTAAATTCGCTGCAGCTGCAGCTGCTTCACATCCGGCATGACCCGCACCGACAACTATAACATCATAGTTTGGGAATAAATTATCTATCATACACCAACCAAATTTAGCATCTGAAGGCATTTAGCCTCCTGCTCACGCATTATTATTGAATCCTCGTCCGATTTATCCTTAAAACCTATTAAATGTAAAATTCCATGACAAAATACCCTGTTAAACTCGTCTTCAAAACTTGTTCCAAAAAGTTCTGAATTCGATTTTACCGTATCTATACTGATATAAATATCGCCGTTTAAAATATCGCGTCGGCAATAATCGAAAGTAATTATATCGGTATAGTAATCATGATTCAGAAACTCATTGTTTACTTTGAGTATCTTCTCATCATTACAATAAATGAAAGAGAGTTTACCGACCCTCTTTCCATAATGTTCAGCTATAATATCAACCCATTTATCAAATCTTTGAAATGAAAAAAAAATGGGAGAATCAATCTCTTCAAACTCTATATACAGTGCTCTCTTCATATATTAAAATAGAGTGTTACCTTAGCTCCATTCTTCTCATATATCATCCTGTCTGAAAGAATAGACATCAAGTATATTCCACGTCCGCTTGTCTTCTCTAAATTTTCCGGCAAAGTTGGATCCTCGGGATATTTGGAATAATCAAAACCATTACCCTCGTCTTCAATTGAGACATAAAAAAGAGTTTCATCAAGAGTTGCAACAACAGTTACATACTTACTTTTGTCCTTTTTATTTCCAAAAAGAATAGCATTATTCACAGCTTCAATAATAGATAAATCAATCTGTCCATAAAGACGCTGTCCCAAATTAAACTCAGTAGTGAAAGAGTCAATAAATTTTTCGACTTCGGATATATTCTCAATACCAGAAGCTATTTTGAGTTCCAGACTTTTCATTTCTATAGTTATAAATTGTGTTTATTTAACTCATATACGAAGTTACGAAAAAAAAAGTAAAAAACAAAGTTATTTCCTTAACCAATATTCAGGATTAAGCTTTGTTAACTCTTTCCATACCTGTAACTCCATTGTACTGCCCTTATCCGAACTATACGCTACTTTTCCCAATTTCTGACCGGTTGCAACTATATCACCCTGTTTTACATACACCTCTGAAAGATTTACGTAAAGAGTAAAATAATTACCATGCTTAATCAATACAACATTATTGGAACTTGATACAAAATGAATACTTACCACTGTTCCTTTAAATATTGATTTTACCTGACTATCTTTTTTACAACTGATAACAATTCCGGAAGAATTTGTCTGAACATTCTTCAACACGGGATGCGTATGAGTTCCAAATTTTTCAATTATTACACCTCCATCCACCGGCCATGGTAATTTACCCTTATTTCCCTCAAAATCGTTAGCCAGCTGAATCTCTGTTTGAGTCATTTTCTGACCTGATGAGCCACTCCGGGTACTCTTTTTGACCTGTTGTTCTATCAACTTTTTAATCTTGTTATCAAGAGCCTTTTTATTAGCTATCTCCTTATTTAACTTAGTGCGTAGAGATGACTCATTCTTCTTTATACTATTCAGAAGCGCCTGCTCTTTGTTTTTATCCTCGTTTAAAGATCTTTGCATATTACTAACTTCAACTTTTGCAGAGACCTTCTTATCAAGTAAAACCCTATTACGCTCATTTAAAACTCTTAGTGAATCATTTATTGTTTGAATCTCCTTAATCTTATTCTTAGTGAAGTATTTCATCTCTTTGTAGTAGCGAAATCTTCTATAAGCTTGGTCAAATGATTCAGAGGCTAAAATATATAGAAGTTGATTATCAAAATCCTTTACTTTCCATTGTTCATAAACAGCTTTGCCATAAAACTCCAGTAATTTCTCCTTCTGAGTTTCATAATTATTAATAGAGTTAAAATTTTTATCAATATCCCTATTTAAGTTATCAACCTCTCTGTTTAAAGTATAAATAACATTATTTGTCTCTGATATTTTTCGCTCATACAGGTTAATCTGTTGAATAGTACTATTCTTATTTTTTTTAGCCTCTTCTATTAAAGAGTTCAATTTCTTAATTTCGTTTTCGCTCTTTGTCCTTTGCGATTTCAAAGACTCAACACTCTGAGCATAAAGTGGCGAAAATGAAATTAATGAAAATAATATGAATAGTAATAAGTCTCTCATTTTGACCAAATTAAATTTCCTTTTTACTATATTTTGCCGGTATCTTGAATGATGGTTTTACAGGTACATTAAATTCTAATTTGGAGTAATTCATATCAACCTTTATGTAATTACTTTCATAATTAGATACGGCTGTTAACTGTTCAGGAAATATAATTCCATTAAAATTTTTAAAACTATTATAAAGAACCAATATTGAGCTATTTACATTCGTAATCTCACTGACATTAACTTTAAAAGTATTGTAATCTATATCATTACTATAAACAACCGATGTTATACTTTTACCCTTATCACGTTTCTTTTGCCCCTTTTTAATAACCTTGTTAATATTTTTTTCACTACATAAATGGTAACCGGTTAAAGCATTTCCTATTAATTTCAAATTTCCATTACTATGTAAATTCTCATTAAAAATTTCATCAATTAATGGTCTATTGGTAAAAATTCTCTCTAATAATTTATAATCCGCCTCTATACCATAAGCAGCTGAAAAATCGTCATAATCTCCGGACACATAATATTTCTCATGATAATTTATCATTGAGAAACTATCTTGCGTCAAAAGAATTCTTATTACCTCTATTCCTAATGGAGCATTAATAGAGACCTGAATAAATTTATCACACTCCATTTTTAACGAGGCCTTAAAACTTTGCTTTTTATTACCGTTATCTATTTCAACATCTATTTTTTTTATATTCAAGTAATTGAAAGAATTATTATATGCCGTATCAACATTCTTTACAATTTTGTGTAATGATAAATAAGTAGGCTCAGAAAAATCTCTTTTTACAATATTCTGTTTAGATGAACACGAAAATAATGATACTGTAAAAAATGTTATAAACATCATCTTTACAATAAACACCAACCTATATTTGTTACCCATCTTCATAGTATTACTTATTTTTTAATCCTCTGCCATTCTTCTATACTCATCAGCTAAATCACCCTTATCATTAGCCCGCAAAATATGTGAATAATGTTCATAATAGGTTATTTTACTATCATCATTATCCATATTATCTATTGCTTTTTTCATATATCTCTCTGCATTATCATAATCCTGTAATAAATACAAAATCCAGGCATAAGTATCCAAATATACAGGATTCAAGGGTTCTGCCAAGAGAGTCTTGTATGACATTTTTTTTGCTTCATCCAATCTTTCATTATCTAGTGATAAATAGTAGGCATAGTTAGTTAAAATCAATACATTGGCAGGATCTAATTTCAAGAGGTAATCGAATAATTCGTATGCTTCACTCTTTCTACCTAGCTTATAATAACTCTCACCAAGTATTTCAAGAAGATTCAAATGGAGATCCGAAAACTTATTTACATAGACTATTGCCTTTTCAGATAAATCTGCAGATGTTTGATAATCATCCAAATTAATGGCATTTATTATTCTCGAATAGTAAAATATAGCATTATCTGGAAAATAATTTAATGCCATATCTGAATAATAAATGGCACTATCTATTTTATTTTCAGATAAATAATAAAAAACTATTGCTTCAAAAACATAATCATTCTCTTTATTGAAACTCAAAATATGTTTCAACTCATCTATATATTTTAATTTATCATTATTGTACCCACGCAACCACTCACTATACAATAAACATATATTCAAATCTTTTGGATATATTTCCCTTGCATGCTTCAATATCAAATCCAATTTTATTCCATAAATCTCACGTACAGAATCATTAGAAATCTTAGCATATCCATCATAAAAATCGGATAAATAACTTGATTTTAAATAGATATCCGATTTTTTCTCATCTATACCTGCAATTGAATATTTGTAGAATTTTTCAAAGTTTTCATTTGCCAAATATTCCGATGCTCTGTAAAGGCTTATTATACCATTCTTTCCATTTTTCTTTTCAAACTCTTTTAAAACCTTTTCTGCCTCCTTATCCTTATTTAAATCTTTATATGTTATTGCTAAATTTATAACACCGGCAGGATTTGATAAATCACTTTCATAAAAATCCTTTGACAAACCAATAGCATAATCAGCACCTTTAACACTATCTTTCGATGAAATTCTCGATATCAAGTCTAATTTTATAGATATCCAATCATGATTATATCCAAACTTTGACTCATACAATTTCATTAAGTCGAGTGCTTTTGAAAAATTAATAGCACAATTAAACTCTATGGCTCTGAGATAAAATTCCTCATTATATGGATATAAATTTATCAAATCCTCATAAATATCCGCACTCATCTGGTATTTGGCTAAATGGTTATAAATCATTGCCAAATGTTCTTTTATTATATAATTATCCTTAGATAAGGAATCAGCTTGTAAAGCATATTTCAATGCACTCTCCTTATCGGCACGGTTAAAATAGTAATTTGATAATTCATATTTAATCTCGGCAGAATTAGGATATACAGAATCTGCCTTATTTAGAAACATAATCAGACTATCACTATCATTTATCAAATTTAATCTTGAAATTTCAATAAGCGAGGTTTCTACTCCTGAATCAAGAATAGAATCTACATACAACTGACTACTAACCCTTTGAGAAAGAGTTAGAAATAAAATTGAAATTGATAGTAATAGCTTTATTTTCATACTACTATTTTGTTCCTGTATGTCCAAAGCCTCCTGCACCACGCTCAGTTTCGTCTAATTCAGAAACCTGAATCATAACAGGCTGCTCTATTTTTTGAATTACCATTTGACATATACGATCACCATGATTAATAGTGAAGTCGGTATTCGATAAATTAATTAAAATAACACCTATTTCTCCACGATAATCTGCATCAATGGTTCCCGGAGTATTCAGTACCGTTATTCCATTTTTAAGAGCCAATCCACTTCTTGGTCTGATTTGTGCCTCATACCCTTCAGGAAGAGCTATAAATAATCCTGTTGGAATTAACTTTCTTTCAAGAGGTTTTAAAACAATGCTTTCAGATAAATTTGCTCTTAAATCCATTCCTGCCGACTGCTTTGTTTTATATTCCGGTAATGGATTACTTGATTTGTTTACTATTTTCAACTCCATATTACGCCAATTTATTTAACGCCTAAAATTAATAATTATTCCTCATTCTTCTTTATTTTTTTTATTTATAATTTTTTTGATGATGATGTTGTAGTGTGTTAATATGTCAGCAAATAATTCTCTCTTTATTTGTTTTTTAAGTTATTAAGAATTTAAATAGAGTTATTAACATGTTGTTAATTATTATTGTATTTAAAATTAGATAATTACAAATTTTATTAACAGTTGTTAGTAACAATGGTGTGTTGAAAAATAGTTTAAAAGTTTATAACAATTCCGTTAGCAAATACGTTTTAAAAAGTGTTGATAAACCAATTTGTAAAATTTAAGAATTTTTTGAATTAACAGGTTACAAACAGTTACTAACAGGTTATTAACAACTTCCTAACACATTTTCAACAGAGTATTGGAAGTGTTTTAATTAATTATTATCTTTGGCTTATTGTTGTAAGTATAAACTGTAAAAGCAAAGATATATGAAAAAGTTTTTGAGTGTAAATGACTTAGGGGATTTAAGAAAAGCTTTGGATCAGGCTTTTGAAATTAAGAGAGACAGATTTGCTTTCCAAAATTTAGGAAAGAATAAAACTCTTTTAATGGTCTTCTTTAATTCAAGTTTAAGAACAAGACTGAGTACTCAAAAGGCAGCTATGAATTTGGGTATGAATGTAATAGTACTTGATGTAAATCAAGGGGCTTGGAAACTTGAAACAGAGCGTGGAGTAATTATGGATGGTGATAAATCCGAACATCTACTCGAAGCTATTCCAGTGATGGGTTCATATTGTGATATTATTGGAGTAAGAAGCTTTGCCAATTTTAATAACAAGGCTGATGAATATTCCGAAAAAATAATAAATCAATTCATAAAATATTCCGGAAGACCTGTTTTCAGTATGGAGGCTGCAACATGTCATCCACTTCAGGCATTTGCCGATGTAATTACAATTGAAGAGCATAAGAAATGTGAAAAACCAAAAGTAGTTTTGACTTGGGCTCCTCATCCAAAGGCTTTACCGCAAGCAGTACCTAATTCATTTGCAGAGTGGTGTGTAGCAGCAGGTTATGATGTAGTAATAACTCACCCTGAAGGTTATGAATTGGATGAAAAATTTACTAAGGGTGCCAAAATAGAGTATGATCAGAAAAAAGCACTGCAGGGTGCAGATTTTGTATATGCAAAAAACTGGTCTGCATACGAGGATCCAAATTATGGAAAAATTCTAAGTAGAGATATGTCTTGGACTATTGATAGTGAACACATGTCATGGACCAATAATGCATATTTTATGCATTGTCTTCCTGTAAGAAGAAATATGATAGTTACCGATGATGTAATAGAATCTGAAAATTCATTGGTAATTAAAGAGGCTGCAAACCGTGAAATAAGTGCTGAGACTGTAATAAAAATGATGCTTGAAACTTTACAATAGATAAGTAAAAATGCCGCTCTAAAAAGCGGCATTTTTTATATCAGTTTGTTAGTTGATGTTTCTGGAAAAATAACTGATGGTTTAAAGTTTTTAGCCTCTTCAAAATCCATCATAGCGTACGATATTATGATTACAACATCGCCCGGACAACATTTTCTTGCAGCAGGTCCATTTAAACATATAGTACCACTGCCCCTTTCACCCTTTATTACGTATGTTTCAAGTCGCTCACCATTATTCACGTTTACAACTTGAACTTTCTCATTTTCGATAAGGTTAGCTGCATCCATAAGATTTTCATCAATGGTAATGCTACCCACATATTGTAGATTGGCATCGGTTACCGAAACCTTATGAATTTTAGATTTCATTACCTCTATATACATCTTACCTTGTTTTAAATTATTATATTATCTATAAGTCGAATTTCACCGGCATATACAGTAATACATATTACCTTTCTACCGGGTTCATTCCAATCTTCAGTGATTTTTAAACTCATTTCATCAACAATCTCAACATACTCTACTTCAAGTAATGGATTAGAGTTTATAGAGTTTATTATCCACTCCTTTAATTCATTAACACTCATAGTGTTATGGATTTCTACAGCTTGGCTTAATACCTTATGGATATTGGGTGCTGTCTCTCTGTGTTCAGGAGTTAATAATCTGTTTCTTGAACTCATTGCCAGACCATCGTCTTCACGTATAATGGGGCACGAAACAATCTCAATATTGTAGTTGAGTTGTGAAACCATGCTTCTAATAATGGCAATTTGTTGGAAATCCTTCATTCCAAAGAATGCTTTATCAGGCTCTACAAGATCGAAAAGTCTGCTTACAACCTGAGCAACACCATTGAAATGGCCAGGCCTTTTTGGACCCTCCATAATTTGGCCAATATATCCAAAATCAAATTGGCGATTATCGGGTTCAGGATATATCTCTTTCACTGTGGGAGCAAAAACAATATCGCAACCTACAGATTCAAGCATCTTTACATCATTCTCTAAAGTTCTTGGATATCTTTCCAGATCTTTAGGATCGTTAAACTGTGTAGGGTTGACAAATATACTCACAACTACCACGTCACAACTCTCTTTTGCCTGTTTCACAAGTGAAATATGACCATTGTGAAGTGCACCCATGGTTGGCACAAAACCAACCACTTTTCCCTCTTGCTTGTACAGTTTAATACAACTGTTTAATTTTTCTCTTGTTTCAAAAAGCTCCATAGTCAAGCTTTTAATTTCAAATTTGACTGCAAGTTTAGTAACTATTTTTGAGATAAAAAAAAGAATGGCCCTATTTTAAAAGTTTGTTTATGTTTTTGAATAGTTTTGAGAGATGTTCCAGTATTTCTTTGTGCGATGCATATTCGTGCATAACTATAAATATAGTATCATCGCCCGCAATAGTACCTAAAATATTTTCAGAGTGACTATCATCAATAATTACAGTAACTGCATTGGCATAACCGGATAGTGTTTTTATAACTGCAATATTACCTGAAAAAGCTATACTTTTAATAGCGGCAGAAAGTCCATGTTGTTTCTGCTCCTCTTTTATGTTTTGCTCTGCTGCCGATTCAGGAATATAGTAGTATGGAGTTTCATTTTTACTATTGTGTTTAACTACATTAAGCTCTTTTAAATCACGTGATAAGGTACTTTGTGTTACTCTATATCCGGATTTTCTTAGTCTTAAGACCAAGTCCTCTTGCGACGAGATTTTTTCTGTAGCTAATATTTTTCTAATGGCAAAAAGTCTTTTTGATTTAATCTTCATAGTCTCTTGATACTATATTTAACACACAAAGGTAATGAAAATAGGAGTTGTTTTTAATTTATTTCTTTAATTTTGTGGTTTACAATTGGAACATATTGAGTGAAATATGAAGAGAATACATAAATTTTTACTGATATTCTGGAGTTTTGTAATATTGGGCATAGGAGTAGTGGTTCTTATGTTTCACCTTATTGCTGCCGGAAAATTGGGCTTTATGCCAAGTTTGGAGGAGCTTGCCAATCCTCATAATAGGTTTGCATCCGAAATATATTTCGATAACGGACCTATGATGGGACAATATTTCAAGGAGGAGAACAGAAGATTTGTAGAGTATAAGGATATTCCGGAGTGTGTAGTTGATGCACTTATTGCAACCGAGGATGTTCGTTTCTATGACCATAGCGGAATTGATGTGCGAGGTTTGGGTCGTGTTGTTAAAGGTTTGGCAACAGGTAATACTTCGGCAGGAGGAGGTAGTACAATAAGCCAACAGCTGGCCAAAATGTTGTTTCCACGTGAAAGCAATATGGGAAAAGTTAAGTTGGTTTTCAGAAAATTCCGTGAATGGGTAATAGCTGTAAAACTTGAAAGAAATTATACCAAGGAGGAGATTATTGCAATGTATCTCAATAAATATGACTTTGTCAATTTGGCTGTCGGAATAAGTTCTGCAGCAGAGATATATTTCAGCATACCCGTTGATTCTCTCAGAGTGGAGCAGGCTGCAATGCTTGTAGGTATGGCAAAGAATGCTTCGTTATATAATCCATTGGTACGGCCGGAAAAGACATTAAACAGAAGAAATGTAGTCTTATCGCAGATGCATAAATATGGAATGTTGGATAAAGCTACCAGAGATTCATTGGCAGAACTTCCTCTTGGAATCAAGTTCAGCAGGGTGAGCCATAAGGAGGGACTTGCTACATATTTCCGTGAGTATTTGCGCCTTTATTTGACTGCAACTAAGCCCGATAAATCGAAGTATCGTTGGAATAAGCCACAATATCCGATAGATTCTCTTGCATGGGAGAATGATCCGTTGTATGGATGGGTTAACAAGAATGTTAAAGCCGATGGCTCAAATTATAATCTCTATTCCGACGGTTTGAAGATTTACACTTCTCTTGATTCAAGAATGCAGCAGTATGCCGAGGAGGCAGTACGTGAACATTTGGGTGGAACATTGCAGCCGACATTTGATCGTGAAAGAAAGAATAAGGCCAATCCCCCTTTCTCAAATGATTTAAAGAGAGAGGATATAGAAAGGATTATGAATACCTCCATAAAGCGTTCAGAGCGATATACGGAGATGAAGAGAGCAGGGGCATCAGAGAAGGAGATTATGGCATCGTTCAAGGAGAAACGTGACATGAAAATCTTTACCTGGAAGGGTGTTCGTGATACTGTCATGACTCCCGAGGACTCTTTGAAACACTATAAGTCATTCTTCAGAGCCGGAGTGATGGTAATGGAGCCCTCGTCAGGAAAAATAAAGGCATATGTAGGTGGACCGGATTACCGCTACTTTATGTACGATATGGTATCGGTAGGAAAGAGACAGGTTGGTTCTACTATTAAACCTATTCTATATACCCTGGCAATGCAAGAGGGATTAAGCCCGTGTGAGAAGGTACCCAATATTCCTCAGACATTTATTCTGCCCGATGGCAAATCATGGACTGCGCGTGGAGGTACCAAACGTATAGGCGAGATGGTTACCTTGAAGTGGGGATTGGCAAACTCTGAGAATAACATTTCCGGATGGGTATTGAAACAATTTACACCTCAGGCTGTTGCCGATATGGCAGCAAAAATGGGAATTACCGGATTTATAGATCCCGTACCATCGGTATTCCTGGGAACATCGGAGATAAGTGTTAAGGAGATGACTGCTGCATACTCGATATTTGCGAACAAGGGAGTTTATAACACACCTCTTCCTGTTACAAGAATCGAGGATAAATTGGGTAATGTTTTGGTAGAGTTTGTTCCTGAAACACGTGATGTGATTACAGAGCAGACAGCATACTTGATGTGTAACCTGTTACAAGGTGTTGTTAACGAGGGAACCGGAGTTCGTTTAAGATATAAGTATCAGTTGAACAATCCAATGGGAGGAAAGACAGGAACAACACAGAGCCACTCTGATGGATGGTTTATGGCAGTAACTCCCGAACTTGTTGGTGGAGTTTGGGTAGGAGCCGAGGATCGTTCTGTTCACTTCCAAAACCTTGCAAACGGACAGGGTGCGAACATGTCTTTGCCTATTTGGGCTCTGTTCCTGCAAAAGGTACAGGCTGATAAATCAATAGGTTATGCCGGACTTGATTTCATTAAGCCGGCAGGTATGAATGTCAAGTTGGATTGTAATAGTAGCGAAGAGAGTGTAACGGAGCAGGGCAATACAATAATCATTGAGGAGGAAGAGGAGGATTTCTATTAAAAGCTGAGTTTTATGGCCAAATTCAAAACAGTATATGTGTGTCGCAACTGCGGAGCAAAAGAGAGCAAATGGGTTGGAAAGTGCTCGGTGTGCGGAGAGTGGAATAGTTTTGAAGAGGAGACAGAGCTTCAAGGGGGTGTAAAAAACAGCAGAATACAACAACCCAAAACCTCGGTAAGGGCACTAAAACTCTCTGAGGTAAAGATTGGTGAAGAGAGTAGGGTTGATACCGGTGATAACGAACTGAACCGCGTTTTAGGTGGAGGTTTGGTTCCCGGTTCATTAATTCTTCTTGGTGGAGAGCCGGGAATAGGAAAATCAACACTGTCACTGCAGTTGGCACTGAGTACCACAAGAAAGGTTCTCTACTTTTCGGGCGAGGAGAGTGTTTCACAAATTAAGATGAGAGCGGAGAGATTGGGAATGAGCAATAGTGAATGTCTCTTCCTTTCCGGCAACTCATTAGAGATTGTTTTGGAGCAGGCAAACCAAATATTACCTGAGTTATTGATAATTGACTCGATTCAAACCTTGGCCACCGAGAGTGTCGATGCGATTCCCGGAACGTTAACACAGATTCGCGAGTGTACAAATGCACTTTTACGTTTTGCCAAAGAGAACTCGATTTCGGTAATATTGATTGGTCATATAACCAAAGATGGTCAGCTTGCAGGTCCCAAAGTACTTGAACACATGGTCGATACTGTTCTTCAATTCGAGGGCGACCGCCAGCACATGTACAGAATTCTTCGTTCCATAAAGAATAGATTCGGTTCAACATCGGAGATAGGTATTTATGAAATGTTGCAATCGGGTTTGCGTCAGGTAACAAACCCCTCGGAGCTGCTTTTGTCAACGGCTTTAGACGAATTAAGCGGAGTGGCTGTCGCTGCAACGGTCGAGGGAGTACGACCAATACTTCTTGAAGTGCAGGCGCTTGTCTCAACAGCAGCCTACGGAGTTCCGCAAAGAACAGCCACCGGATTTGATGGCCGTCGTTTGAATATGTTGCTTGCCGTACTTGAGAAACGAGTTGGCTTTAAACTGGCAACAAAAGATGTTTTTATAAACATTGCCGGAGGAATAAAGGTTGCTGACCCTGCAATGGATTTGGCAATAGTAATGGCAATACTTTCATCGAATATAGACATGGCACTTCCTTCCGATACAGTATTTGCGGGCGAGGTTGGTTTATCGGGCGAGGTTAGGGCAGTTAGCCGTATAGAGCAACGAATCTTCGAAGCGGAAAAATTGGGATTTAAAAAAATATATGTTCCCATAGGTAACAAAAAGTCGATAACCAAGAGTCCCAAATCGATAAGAGTTCACTTTATAGGCAGGGTATCAGAGCTTTTCAGAGATATTTTCAAGGGGTAAATAAGTATTTGGCACGCTTTTTGCTGTAGCGCTTCTTGGAAAAAGAACTATTTTGATGAAAAGTCTAACAACTTTATTTTTATCGTTGATAATTACACTGTTTACAGTTGCTTGTCAATCTGATAATTTGCATGAGAGTGAATTGTCGGATAGAGTGGCTGTTGATGTATCGTTGTCAATAGATAACAATTCAAGAATATCATATACATCAGACTTTACCCTGGCTTTTTCTCCAAACGACAAGATGGAGATAATGGAGCGTAATTTGATGGATATAACAACCCTTGTATATAACTACGACCGGAAACAGTTCCTTGGAAAAATTTATGTTCCTCGCGACGCGGAGAGTTATGTAGTGTGTACCCATGTAGGAGCAAAAACCTATTCGGCGGGAAAGGCTACATTTGAAATCTCTTCATCACAAATTGGTTCGCCGGGAGTCTATTTGGCAGGATTATGGGAGCTGACCGATTTTCAGGATTTATCACTTCAAATGGCTCAAATGTCATCGATGCTTGCATTTACGGTAAATCCAACTGCCGACGGAATTTCGGAAATTATCCTTGAGAGTGTTGCAGGTGAAATGATTGCCGGAACGGCAGAGTATGATTACGATAAGCTTGAATACTCATTGACAGGAACTTCGTCGAAGATTTCTGTAAAGCCGGTAGCAAGTCCGACAAGTGCAACCCAATATGTTATCAATATATTGCCGGTATCTCTTTCAAAGGGAGCCTACTTGACCATTGTTGATAAAAAGGGAAATAAGATGCGTTTAACTCTGAATTACGATCAGGTATGTAACTTCGATGTAAACAAGGTTGTAATTCTTCCCGATGTGATCAATCAGCAGAATGTTGGTGTTGAGTTGGGTAAGGTTTACTCTTCATACACAGTTGACGAGATTCCAACTCCCAACAACAATCTGGATGGTTCAACAATCTGGATAGAGCAGAGTAGGAGTGTGGGAATATCAACCAATTTGGTTAAAGAGGCCGGATTGTATGTTGACGGAGTAAAGTATGAGGGGACATATTCCGATGGTGCAATAACTGGTTTAACATTACCTTCGCAAAGTTGGGCAAGACATGAGGTAAAGGCATATATTGTCGATGAGCAAGGAATTGAATTTTGTTCAACAGCAAAATACGTTGACGTGACAGGTTTGCCGTATAGTGTGTCATTTGCGGGAGTAACATCGGAGAGTTTGTATTTGTCATTGGGTTGGTATTCAGGAAATTTAACATCGGTCGGCAGTGACATGGTTACTTTAAGAAGTGATGGTTATATAACATCGCCCTCTTTTTATGTACCAAACTCAATTTCAATAGTTTCAAGTGTAAAAAACACTACTAATGAAACCGAAGAGGCAAATCAAGTGATAAATTTGACTCCGGTGGCTTATAATGCGCCGTTAACGACAACAGTGTCTGCAATGATTACAGCAAGTTATAATGGAAGTTATAATACAAGTGCGTCAAATTGCGTTGAATCAGAATTTTCAACATCATTTAACATAACAACGAGCAAACCATCGGTACAGTATGGAACAATGGTTAGTTCTGTAATAGTATGGCAACCACTAACGTTGGCAATTAGTGGGGTAACTATAAAATATTCAATTTAATGATGAAGAATAAGTTGGGATACATATTAATTTTTCTTGTTCTGATTTTCAGTTGTAATAAATCGGAACATGATTATTTTATAGATAACTATGGCCAGGTTTCCTTTGAGTTACAGGTGAAGGATGATTTGGTTTCATCGCGTTCGGCAATGCCTGTAGTGCCCGATGAAATTAATCTTGACATAGTGCCCGACGATAAAGCAACAGGAACATCAAAGCGTTATATGTTATCGAGTTCTGATGGAATCTTTAAAAGAAAATCAATCCTGGCTCCCGGAACATATAACTGTATGGCTTACTCACACAGCACAGTCCAAAAGGCCTTGAACGAAGAGGAGCGTGGAGTGGCTTGGTTCTATTCAGAGTTGGATTCCGATAAACACTTTGAAATTACAACCGAGAATACAACAGCGGTTAATCTTACATTAGGGGTTGCAAACACAAAAATCTCTTTGATAAAGAATGGAGATTTTACCGACGAAGATATTTTTGCATTGACAAAAACTGCTGTATATACAGCCAACGCAGCATCAAGGAAGTTAGAGTATCCGTTAATGGATGGAACAGAGTATGGCTGGTTTAAGGCCGATGAAGATATAATGGTTCAGGTATTCTTTATCTATAAGGGGCAGAAATATTATAAAATGCTTAACATAGGCGAGAAGAGTGTTGCCGGTAACCACCATATAATAACAATGAAGCCCTCGCTCGGAGGAATTGGAGCAATAACAATCCAGGTTGATAATGGCATGGAGGTAGAGCACAGAATTGTGGTGCTTAATGTTGATGGTTCAATCCTTATCGGTTCGGCATCGGGAATCTATCAAGTTGCTGTAGACAACGAAATAGAGAAGAACGAGGGTGGTATTGATTTTAACCCGGAAGAGTAAGTAAATATGAGAATAATGAGAGTTATAACTGTTGTATATGCACTATTGGCGCTAAATGTGTCAATCTCGTGTAGCAATAGCGATATTGATAGTTTGGGAAATGGCAGTGTGACCTTCAATATCAGTGCAAATCACTATATGAATGAGTCAAGAGCTACTGTAGAGCTTCCGGTTCCGGATACTCTTATTTTAGGAATGTTGTGCGATGTGAATCAGGTTTACAAAGCTTTGAAGGTTCCCCTGAACAATGGAGTGAGTGCACCTTTCAGCCAGATTGTAAGCTCTAATACCTACATATTTGTTGCAACCAACTACGTATTTCGCGATACTGTCTATGCTCAAAATAACGGACGTGGTGATTCGTGGTATTTGGCTGTAGAGGAGAGAACTGTTAATACAGGCGATGAGTTTGAGATTAATCTTAGCGCTTCTGTATATAACTCAAAGGTAACATTGGAATATGCCGATGGTTTTAATGTTTTGGAGAACTGTGTGGCAACCCTCTATGTAAATTCGTATCCCGAAAGAAGAGTTGAGTACCCACAATCAGTAGATGCGGGAGAAGCTTGGTTCGATTCGGGAGCAACATTGACAATAGAGCTTGATTTTGTATATAATGGTCAGATAAAACATAAGGTTTATTCAAATGCTTTAAGTGAGTTGGCTCCCGACGGAGTGGCACAACCGGCAACATGGTATCACATTACTCTGACTCCGACGGTTGCGAGTGGCGATGTATCGATTACAGTTTCAAGTGTAATAGAGAAAGTTGAAGGAGGAATAGTGGTAAACCCTAAAAATTAGCAGATTATGAAGAAGATAGTATATATATTGGCAGTAGGAGCAGCTATTACGGCGTGCGATAATTCTGTAGAGCAGTTTGGCACCATGGGTCAAGCTAAATTTTCCATAACCACTTCTGCGTTAATGACATCGGATAAGGAGTCGCGAGCAGATAATGTGCAGGGTGTTGCCGACGAGACGATAACCATTGATTTGCCAGAGCAGCTGACAGTTAGTTTTGTGCACACAGGAATCAGTGGAGAGGATGGCTCTGTTGTGGTTGCAAAAAACGAAAATGACCAATACATGGAGAATTGTGCAATTATGACGGGAACCTACGACATGAGCGCATATAACTATGCAACAGAATCGATAGCTCTTGCTGCTAATGGTGGTCGTGGCGATGTTCGCTACTACGGAACAAAGCCCAATGTAACAATTCTTGATGGAAGTACCACAATCATTGATATGAACGTGGAGATTACCAATAGCATGGTTAAGATAACCGAGACCGGTTTTACCGAGAGTAAAAACTATACACTTTCAGAGGTAACGGTGATTGGTTCGGTAGATGGTTCGCCATACCGTTCTGTTGTTTTCAATACATTTGATGGAACCGAGGAGGCATGGTTTGCTGTGGGGCAGGAGTTATCTTTAAAGATATATTTTGAGTATGATAGCAAGCAATTTTACAAAGTAGTAGGGTTTGAGGATCAGATTATTACTCAGGCAAAACACTGTTACGATGTTGAGATTCGTCCATCAGAGAGTGGATTTGGTGCGTTGACAATTACGGTTGATAATTCGTTGACGGTAACAACTGCCGATATCTATTTTGACCCAATGGATGGAATACTCGTTACAGAGTAAATAAGTAGATAGAACTATGAGGTTTTTATATACCATATTCATAGCATTAATTGCAAGCATCATTTTAGGGTGTTCTGATGAGATTGAGAGTAAAGGGCTATTTACCTACAATCTTGAAATCAGTGCAACCTTTGCCGAGGAGGAGTTGAGTCGTGCTGAATTTGATCCTTCCGATTTGCGTAAGGTGACGTGGCAGGCTGGCGATAAGATAGATGTTTTTGTGGTTGATGCAAATGGAGTTTATGCTACCGGTTCACTAATAACTCAAGATAGTGGCGATAAGGCATATTTTACCGGACCGGTGACAGCTTCCGAGGGGCTTACTCCACCATTTTCAATTACTGCAACATACGGTGCAGAGATTTTATCGACAGCTGTTCAGGGAGGTTTGGCACACTTCAGATTGGGAGCATTAAAACCAACAATGGTGGCGCGCGATAATGGCCCAATCTATTTTGTCAACAGAATAGCTTTGACATTTAATCAGGTGGCATCGGCAATCAATTTGCGCGATATTCCGGCAGCAGTTACAAAGGTGACCATCGAATCGTTGGGTGATAAGAAGATGTCGGGAGTATATAGTTATAACATAACAACCGGCGGAGGTAATGCCTCGGAAAACGTTACGGAGGTAGATGTGAATAATGGCTCAGCACATATTGGATTGGCTCCGGGTGATTATGCTGATGGTTTTAAGGTAAAATTCTGGAATGAGAGTGGTGAGCTTCAATATATAAAACTTCCTTCATTGCAGGTAGAGAAGGGATATAGTTATAATATTTCGCCAATTACCGAGTTTGTTCCTATTAAGTTGGAGTTGGCAAGTGCCGAGGCATACCATATCGATGAATCAGGTTCACGTTCAACGGGAGGTGCAACTTCCGATGTGGCACAATCATCGATTGCATGGGGAAATGTTCAGTTTATGGGAGCTCCGGTTTCGATGATTGAGGAAATGGGTATTCGTGTCTATGACTCATCGGATAACATGGTCTATACAACTTCGGGAACTTCATTTACTGTCAAAGAGTATGGTGCGGGTGCTTATAATTGGAATTCATATAAGAGTCATGGAACCCAATATACAGTTAAGGCATTTGCAATTGTGGATGGAGAGACTTACGAAACAGCAGGAAGTGCTGTAACATACACTCGTCCGAATATTGTTGTTTCAACCCCGACAAGTTGTTATACTTCATATACCAATAAGTACACCAGTGGAGATATTACAGGTGCAAATAATTGTGATGGATCAACGGTTTATCTCTCTGGAAATTGTACATATAAGGGTGTCACATCCGAGGTCTTTAATTCAATGGCGGGTAATGCTTATCTAAAATTAGATAATTCAACGACATACAATAGTGCTGTTTCAGGTCAGACATTCTCGAATAATATCAGTGTCGGAAATCAAAGCTGGACAACTCATACAATTTCATCTGCAGTTGCTTTCGATGGTGTAACATTTGAATCTTCGTCAAGCCAGAGTGTTATTGTAACCGGATTGCCGTATGTGGCTGCTCCTCCAACAAACATTAGTGAACATCCATGGGTTAACCTTGGAGATGTAAGTGGTAATGTATCATGGTCATCAAGTAGTGCTGCCTTAAATAGTGGTGTTAATACCGATGTAAATTATCCCGCAATAGGCTCACCGACATTTAATATTCCTGCAGATATAAATACCAATGTAGGTTTTAAGGTTAGAAGAAATAAATCTACGTTTTTGGGAGGCTCTTTGCATGGAGAGTTAAGAGTATTTCAGCTTGATGCCTCAAATGGAGAGGGAACGCGTATATATAATTCGAATCTTAAATCAGAGGCATCTGTAGATAATCGTGGAAGTATGATATCTACCTCTATGACCCCGACATATAATAGATGGAAAATTGCGTATAACTATGGAGCAGTAGGTCCTGTAACATACGTGGATGTTTTCCAGGTTTATTACCGCTAACTTAACACACCAGACTATTCACATCACAAAATAATAGTAGTTCTTTTTCCGAGCCGTGGGATTATCCTGCGGCTCTTTCCATGTACGCTCAGCATGAGCCTTTGCTAATGGGTGCAAGTCCGGAGTGAGCCTTAATTGCGAGAATGGTTTAGCCAACAAATAAGGGGTTGCTCAACACGTCTGTTGGACAACCCCATTACTGTTATCTGCTTGTTTTGGCAATTTAGATTTCCGGGTCGATGGTTGGGTCCATTGGAATAAATCCGTTGGCATCGGATAGTGTTGAATTGACTGTTACTGTCAATTTTCCATCGGCAACACTTGAGCCTATGTTAAACGTGTAGGCGTGTCCGGCGCTCAATGTGCCATCGAAAGCGGTGGTTACACCCTCAACGCTGATTTCAGAAGGAAGGGTCAGTGTGAAGGTTTTGTCCTCGCCTCCGTATGTATATGCAATGTTTAGAACAAAATTCTTTCCTGCAGGGAACCATGCAGGGGCAGTTTCTGTCTCCGAATAGAGAATGGTTCTTGCCTCATATCCCTCAACATGTGCGGTTGCCTGCCAATTTGTTACAATCGAGGTAAGTGTATTGTCGAAGGTAATTGTTACCTGTGCGTTGGTAACTTTAGCCTCTAACGACAGCTCGTTTACTCCGGTTGTAATGGTTTTTGCAACAACGCTGCTTTGGTACCAGGCCTCGCCACGAGAGCCAACAGGAGTGGCCTCGCTCTCATCATCGTAGTTGTATGCAATAAACTCGTAGTCGCCGGGACGGAGAGTTTGTTGACGGAAATTAGACTCGGTTACGGTCTGGAATGTATATGAATTGGTTAGAGTTCCTGTCCATGCAACGGTCAAACTGTTTGGTAATGAGGTGGTTGCTCTTGATTCTGCAATATTCGATACTGTTTTTATCGAGATATTTGCAATAGCATCCTGATCCGGTTGTGTGTCAGAATTGTCGCAACCCACAGCAGCTAAAACCATGATAGACAAGAGTAATGTGTTCTTATTCATAGTGTTGATTTAAATCATTTTACAGCCTGCCCGTAGCAAAAACCGTGCCAAACTTTTAATGGGGCTTATTGTCAAAATTACAATAATTGGAAAATTTCTATTAAAATTAATTTGAACACCATTTTGTTGTGTTTAATTTTGTTGTATTCTGTTGATAACAAACAAACAGACAAATAAAAATGAAGAGAATTACTACCATTTTGGCGGCAATGTTGTTTGGTGTTACAACATTGTGGGCAGCTCCGAAGGCGGAGAAGGATGAGTGTACAGCAAAGGTTACGCAGAACGGAGTAACAACCGAAATTACCTTCTACACTCCGAGTGTTGTGCGAGTTTTAAAGTACCCCGAGGGTAACAAAAAAGAGAAGGTTACCTATGCCGTTATCAAAGAGCCAGAGAAGGTAAAGGTAAAGAGTGCCGAGCTTGATAACGAGTATCGTTACTCTTCACAGAATGTTGTTGTAACAATCGACAAAAAGAGTGGTGCAATTTCATTTACCAGACCATCGGGAGCAACCTTGATAAAGGAGAAACCGGGTTCTATGGTGTTTGAGCCAAAAACCGATATCGGCCAGCCAACATACAGAGTGGCACAGCGTTTTGTTTTGGAGCAGGGCGAGGATATTTATGGCTTGGGTCAGCAGCAACGCGGAGCAATGAGCCAGCGCGGCCAGAAGTATGAAATGTTTAACCGCAATATGCATATATGTATTCCTTATATATATTCGCCAAAGGGATATGGTTTGTATTGGGACAACTACTCACCATCAATTTTCGAGGATAACGAGAATGGAACTCTTTTTGATTCCGAGGTGGGCGATTGTATAGATTATTATCTGTTTGTGGGTAATAATGCCGATGAGGTGATTTATGCAATTCGAGATTTGACAGGTCAGGCTCAATTGTGTCCGTTGTGGACTTTGGGATTCTGGCAGTGTCGTGAGCGTTACGAGAGTCAGGCACAACTTCTTGAAATGTTACATAAGTATCGTGATTTGCAGGTGCCTCTTGATGGTGTTATACAGGATTGGCGTTATTGGGGCGCAGATCTTACCGACCCAATGTGGAACTCGATGCGTTTCGATAACCCATTGTTCCCGGATCCACAGGCAATGATTGATGAGGTTCACGCAAACAATGCTCACATTATGATCTCTGTATGGCCCTCATTCGGTCCTGCTACTGAGCAGTATAAGTCATTGGATTCAATCAATGCGCTTCTTGACTTTTCGACATGGCCCACCGGAATAGGTGTAATGGCATACGATCCGACCCATCCAAAATCGGGAGATATTTATTGGAACCATTTGAAGAACATTCTTGCAATGAATATGGATTCATGGTGGCTTGACGGAACAGAGCCTGACCATTTTGACCGTACCGATAAGGATATGGAGAACAAAATGTACTATGGTTCATATCGCAGAATGAAGAATGTTTATCCTATTGCTTGTGTAAAGAATGTTTACGAGAAACTTCGTGTAAACGATCCTAACCGTCGCGCATATCTAATGACAAGAAGTGCCGCTTTCGGTCAGCAGCGTTACACTGCAGGCGTTTGGAGTGGTGATGTTTATGGCTTGTGGTCGGTTTTGAGAAATCAGATTGCAGCCGCCCAGAACTTTGTTTTGTGCGGAAATCCATATTGGAACTCTGATATTGGAGGATTCTTTGCATGGTCGTATGGTGATAATGTTAAGAACAAGGAGTATCAGGAGTTGCATGTACGTTGGTTGCAGATGGCAACATTCAATCCGGTTATGCGTTCACATAACTCAAGTCCGACCAAGGTTGAGATTTATCAATTCGGAGAGCCGGGTTATTGGGCATTCGATGCGCAGAAGAAGTTTGTCGAGTTGCGTTACCGTTTGTTGCCATATAGCTATACAACAGCATGGCAGGTTGTAAGTGAACAGGGAAACTTTATTCGTCCGTTGTTGATGGATTTCCCGAACGACAAGGCTGCTCAGAACTTGCAGAACCAGTTTATGTATGGAAAGAATATTCTTGTTGCTGCCATTACCGAGAAGATGTACACCGATAAGGGATGGACTAATGACAGACAACCTGACCACAACAACAATGGAACCGAGGATTTCAGCGTTGTTAAGAGTGCAAAGGCATATTTGCCGGCAGGCGAAGATTGGTATGATTACTTTACCGAGCAGAAGTTTCAGGGAGGGCAGACGCTTAATCGTCCTACACCAATCGACGAGTTCCCTGTATATATCAAGGCAGGAAGCATTATGCCATACGGACCTGATGTTCAGTATTCAACCGAGAAGAGCTGGGACAAACTTGAGATAAAGGTTTATCCCGGAGCAGACGGACAGTTCACCCTTTACGAGGATGAGTTTGATGGCTATAACTTTGAGAAGGGCGAATACACAGAAATTCCATTCTCTTGGAACGAGGCCACTCAAGAGCTGACTATCGGAAAACGTCAAGGTTCATACAATGGAATGTTGAAAGAGCGTATATTCGTTGTAAAAGTTGCAGGAACCGATAAAGAGCTTGGTGTTCTGTACAAAGGCAAGAGTGTAACTGTAAAATTATAAGTATTCTTCGTTATGGCGGGCAATAGGATAAATATGAATATATCGGTCGATTGTGTACTGATAGGTTACGATGGGGCCTCGTTAAAGGTTTTGCTTGTTAATCAAACAGGAAAATCGTCGGATGGAGTTTATAATGATCGTAAATTGCCCGGTAGTCTTATTTATAATGATGAGTCGGTCGATGATGCAGCCAAAAGGGTTTTAAAGGAATTGACAGGACTTGAGAATATCGAGTTGCATCAGTTCAAAACTTATGGAGATTTGGACAGAACTTCGAATCCCAAAGATGTGTTGTGGTTGGAGCGTTTTATGCGTCTTCCGCATCAGGTTACACGTATTGTGACAGTTGCCTACTTTGCGCTATTGAAGTTGGATTCAAAAAGTATCCGACTCTCTATGCGCCATAATGCAACATGGGAGGAGGTTAAGTGTGTAGGCACATTGGCCTTTGACCACAACAAGATTATCCGCGATGCACTCCGTTCGCTACGTAACAATATCGAGGCCTCGCCCGATATATATTTTGAACTGTTACCTAAAAAGTTTACAATGATGCAGTTCAGGGTTTTGAGCGAGGTTATATACGATGTTAAGTATGATGTGCGTAACTTTTCGCGTAGAGCGTTGGCATTGCCATATATAAAGCGTACCGATGAGCGCGAGAGTGATGTATCGCACAGAGCTGCATACTATTACCGCTTTGACAGAGGAGAGTATCGACGACTAAGAAAATGAGAGTGAAATGAGTAAAAGAGAGTTTTTCCCCGAGATAGGTAAAATACCATACGAGGGTGTTGAGAATCATAACCCCATGGCCTTTAGGTATTACAATCCGGACCGGATTGTGTTGGGGCGTAAAATGAAGGATTGGTTGAAGTTCTCAATGGCGTGGTGGCATACACTTTGTGCCGAGGGTGGAGATCAGTTTGGAGGTGGAACAAAAACATTCCCCTGGAATGCTGCTTCGGATCCGATTCAGTCTGCAAAAGATAAGGTCGATGCCGGCTTTGAGTTTATGCAGAAGGTAGGTATTGAGTATTACTGTTTTCACGATGTGGATTTGGTGAGCGAGGCCTCGACAATAGAGGAGTATGAGCAGAACTTAAGAACCATAGTGGCATATTTGAAAGAGAAGCAGGAGCAGACCGGAATCAAATTGTTGTGGGGAACTGCAAATGTATTTGGCCATAAACGTTACATGAATGGAGCTGCCACAAATCCCGATTTTAATGTTGTGGCAAGAGCTGCCGTTCAGATTAAGAATGCAATTGATGCAACCATAGAGCTTGGAGGTACCAACTATGTATTCTGGGGTGGACGCGAGGGCTATATGTCACTTTTGAATACCGACCAGAAGCGTGAAAAGGAGCACTTGGCTCAAATGTTGCGTATGGCTCGCGATTATGGCCGTTCAAAAGGCTTTACAGGAACATTTTTGATTGAGCCAAAGCCGATGGAGCCGACCAAGCATCAATATGATGCGGATACCGAAACAGTTATTGGGTTCTTGCGTGCACATGGATTGGAGAATGACTTTAAGGTAAATATCGAGGTAAACCATGCAACGCTTGCCGGTCACACCTTTGAACATGAGTTGGCTGTTGCTGTTGATAATGGAATGTTGGGTTCTATCGATGCAAACCGTGGAGATTATCAGAATGGTTGGGACACCGATCAGTTCCCAATAGACCAATTTGAGTTGGTTCAAGCCATGTTGCAGATTATCAGAAATGGAGGTTTTGGAAACGGAGGAACCAATTTCGATGCAAAAACACGCAGAAACTCTACTGACCTGGAAGACATCTTTATTGCTCACATTTCAGGAATGGATGCAATGGCAAGAGCATTGTTGAGTGCAGCTGAGATTTGGGAGAAATCACCATACAGACAAATGTTGAGCAAGCGTTACGAATCGTTTGATACAGGTTATGGTAAGTTGTTCGAGAATGGATCATTAACAATGGAGCAGTTGGTTGAGTATGCAACTCTTCATGGTGAACCCAAACAGACAAGCGGTAAGCAGGAGCTATACGAGTCAATAGTTGCTATGTATATGAAGTAATTTTTATACCTTATTGTATCATTACGGGGGTGTTCGATATGTTAAAAATATTGAACACCCTTTTTCTGTGTTGTTTAGTTGTTTGAAAATTGATAAATTTGTGCAGAGTGACCAATATTCTAAAATCTTTGGGTATGAAAAGAAGAGTTTTATTCGCTTTTGTAATGTTGCTCATTGCCGTTACAAATCTTAAGGCACAAGATAGCTGCAAAATAGAGTTGCTTCCATTGAAGGATGTGTCGATAACTCTTGGTGAGTTTCGCGATGTTCAGGAGTTGAACCATAACTATATCCTATCGCTTAGTGTGAAGAAACTTGTTGCAGGCTTCAAGACAGGTGCAGGTCTTAAGAGTAAAATAAAACCCTATCCCATACATGAATCGGTTGCAAAGAGTGACAACGATGGCTCTTTGAATGGAGAGATGGTGGGAAGTTATCTGACAGCATCGGCAAGAATGTACGAAACCACTCTTGACAATTTGATGCTCGATTCCGTTAATGTTGTACTTGAGGAGTTGAAAAAGTGCCAGGAGGCAGGAAAGAACGGAACCCCGATACTTGCCCCTCTTCCTATGCGCGGAATTTGGGAGGTGATAACCAATCCCAACGAAGAGTTGAGTGCAGAACAGAGTGTATTGGCAAAAGAGACCTTCTTTACTGCGCAGAAATTGATGACAGGACTTTATGATATCTATAAGGTGGGTAAAAATGAGTTGGCAAAGGAGATACTTATTACCTATGCCAATGCTTTGAAGAGTGAGGTTCTTTCAAAGGTGGCTGAGAATCACAAGGAGCAGTGTTTCGATTTAGGAATGGGAATGTTGAGTTTGCCATATATTCAACTATACGATTTGACCGGTAATGCAGAGTATCTTCAATTTGCGCAGGATTTGATAGAAAAATCAACCTTGGTAACAGTTGATTCATTGGCAGGACATGATGTAAAATTAATTATAGCAGACATGGCGGGAGCTGCACTTTTGTGCAGATATGCACAGGATTCAATATATCAGCCAATGGTTATTGCCCGATGGCACGATATTGTTGATAACTATAGTTGGATAACCGGAGGAATAGGGGTGAATGGAAAGCTTGTTCATAAATCTGAATTGCTAAACCATGTTGATAATTTGCGAGGATCAGAATTGTGTAACGCGTTGGATTTTATGCAACTTACCAGGACTTTGTATGAAAACTGTGCAGATTCAAAGATGGTTGCATATTATGAAAAGGCCTTTTATAACCAGGCTTTTGCAGCATACGAACTTGATGGGGGAATGGTGGCTTACTACTCTTCGTTAAGACCCGGCCACTATAAAAAATATGCAACGGCTTATGAAACGGTTTCTTGCTGTGCTCAGGCTGCCTATGAATTTGCATCGCAGTTCGCTCAATCGGTCTATTCGCATACAGACTCGGCTCTGTATGTAAATATGTTTGTCCCCTCGTCGATGTGGTGGGAGGAGATGGGAATCTCGCTTATGCAGCAGACAAAATTCCCTATGCAGGGCAGAACAACCCTATTTATTACCGATGCTCCCGGTAAAGAGTTCTCAATCTATCTTCGTCATGCAGACTGGTCTTTATCGAATGTTTCGAACGCCTTTATCAATGGAGTTCGTTACAAGTTGGAACCTAATGCCGATGGATATGTTGTGTTGCGTCATGCATGGAAGGAGGGCGATGTCATTACTTTGAATCTTACCCAGCAGTTGGATGTTAACTTTATCGGCCCCAATAGCGAGTATGTTGCATTCTCTTATGGCCCGGTTTTGCTTGGTGCAGACATTGGCCATTACGGTTTGTATTATGATGATTTCTTTGGAACAAATAAGATGGAGCCGAGCGAGAGAATCAGTGTTGAAAGCAATGTGCCTATGTTTTATGTTGAGCCCTCGCTTATTAAAAAAGGTGTGACTCGTATTGCCGACGATAAGTTGCGATTCTCTATTGGAACCTCGGTTATTACCGAGAAGTTGGAGATCGAGCCGTGGTACGATATTCGTTTTACCCGATCTTCGGTTCTGTTCCGCCGTTATGATTCACTTGAGAAGGCCGATGAGGTCCGCGCACGTGCTGCCGTGACTACGAATTAGGTTCAATTCGGTTCTTTTGTTAAAAGAGGTCATTAGTGTCCCATAAAAATTAGGGACTGGTTAAAAATTAAATAAATCTGGCTC
>CAZMOG010000002.1:0-73895 GCA_964567845.1 uncultured Odoribacter sp.
CCGATTGACTCAGATTGAAGGAATTAAATGACTATCCCTATATAAACCATACCGAGACAATATCATCTACACTATATACTAATCAGCATTTTATAATTGATACTAATAGGACATTTAAAAAGATTAATAAATATGGGAAATCCTCTATTTTAAACTGCGTTCTTCTTGATTCTTTAAAAGTTACCCTGATCGGAAACATCATAGAGAACTCTAGATTAGATTCCATTGCAAATACAATAATTAAAACCCAAACTAACACTCAATAATACAACACACCTCATTGCGTTAGCTATAATATCTCCCTTGGAATAGAAGCCAAACTACCTGCCCCGTTCTGTAACAGCTCATCGGCAGTCCGGAATCCCCACAAAACACCAACAGCAGTAACACCGGCAGAAACCGCAGTCTGCATATCAACTCCGGAATCGCCAACATAAAGAACCTCGTGGGGAGCAACATTGGCAACTCTCATAATATCGAAAACTATTTGCGGATTGGGTTTTACAGGCACACCCTCGCGTTGCCCTAATACTGCAACAAAATTTATATCTGGAAAATAACGTTTTACCAAACTCTCGGTTCCGACCTGAAACTTATTCGATGCAACTGCCAACATCACTCCTCTACTCTGCAACTCCTTCAACAACTCAACAATTCCGGTATAAGGCGCAGTTAAATCCTCACAATGGCGCATATAGTATTGACGGAAATAACCAAGAACCTCATCTATATGACCTGTTGTGCGCGCCTCTACAGGCAAGGCTCGCTCAACCAATTTGCGAATGCCATCGCCAACGAAATAGCGATACTCATCAACCTCATGCTCCGGATGACCATACACCCTAAGGGCAAAATTCACTGCTGTTGCCAAATCTGCAATTGTATCAAGCAGAGTGCCATCAAGATCAAAAATCACCAACCGTTTCTCCATCATCCTATAAACCAATCCTCACCCAAAATATTTCAACACAACGAAGACCAACCGCTAACTTGTTAATTCCTCATCCCTAATTAACAAAAACAGGATTGACTTCTTACGAAGTCAACCCCGGTTCTTCGAATATTTTCGCTATTAATAGTTCTCAGCCTTGATCTGGAAATAAGCCTGCTCATGCTTACATACAGGACACTCCATTGGAGCACTCTTACCAATTACAATGTGACCACAATTTGAGCACTGCCATACGCAATCACCGCTCTTTGTGAAGACCATATTACCCTGAACGTTTGCCAACAACTTACGATAACGATCCTCATGCTCCTTCTCAATCTCTGCAACCTGCTCGAAAAGTTTTGCAATATCGTCAAAACCCTCGCTACGAGCAATCTTTGCAAACTCGGGATACATGTTTGTCCACTCGAAATTCTCGCCATTAGCAGCATCGGCCAAGTTCTGTGCTGTATTACCAACACCGCCATTCAATAACTTGAACCAGATTTTTGCGTGCTCTTTCTCATTATCGGCGGTCTCCTGGAAAAGAGCTGCAATCTGAACATAACCATCCTTCTTTGCACGTGATGCGTAGTATGTGTACTTATTTCTTGCCTGAGACTCTCCGGCAAATGCCTCCATCAAGCACTGCTCGGTTCTTGATCCTTTTAGTTCCATAGTAGTAAATATTGTTATCTAATTGTTATCTATTTCCTGCTCAAAGTTAAATATTTTACGTATTACTTGCAATTTTTCAAAAAAAAAAATAAATTTGCAAAAAATCATATCATGACTCAACTAATTATTACAATACTTACATTTTTATTTGTAGCATGTAGCTCCCCAAAAGGCCCCAGCACAGAGCACCTTATAGGACAAACTGTTATACTTCCGAATGAGATTTATCATACTCATACTTTTAAAAACAATACCATTATACATTATTTAGACTCATCAATATGTATTCCATGTAACTTCGACCTAATAAATATATGGAACAGGTATACTAATGAATTAGACTCATTAAATATGGATCTCATTATTTTATGCAACATTAAATATGACACAAAATTACTTGAAATAGCTAGAAAAATCGGATTAATTGTCCCATTTATTTCACTTCAGGAAATAGTTATAAGACCAACAATAAGCTACCTGACAGATATGAATACCAAACGATAATGATTGACTCTTCTATGCAAATAGAATGGGTAGGATTACCTGTAATAAACAAATCAACTTGGAATAAATTTATTAAAAATAAAAAGCAAGCAAAACATGAAAAAAACATTTAAATTTTTAGTTGCATCTGTTTTCTGTTATCTATCAATGGTATTAATTAATAATACCATAAACAGTAGACATAAGGAGATTTTCAAGACATCGTCATTTGAAGTATTGACAACAAATGAGAATGAACAACCCACAATGATTACGACAGGCTACAAAGATTACCAACTTGAAGAAACCGGCTACAATGGTTTAAGTATTACGAAATGCCACGAAAGCACCTCCTCAGGTTTTATTTATATGTGTCAAACAAGAAGCAATGTCAGAATAATTGTAGATAATAGTTCATTTAAATGTAAATTAACTCCATAATATGGCGAGAATTATTATAGTTTTAATTTGTATTCTTTGTAGCCTTTCATGTTCTTCTAATCATGCCCCAACATTTTATGGAACAGAACACTTTATAGATTCAAAAGAGGGCACAAAGATTCAATGGACTAAAGAGGATGTTCCCGGCTACGAATTAGCAGGGTGGATTATGGCAGGCAAAGATTCCCTGATAGCGTCGGCGAGTAGCAAAAATACAGATTATTATATACGAATTTATAATACAAATTCCAAACAAAGCATCTCTGTACTTCCCATCGGACGTGGGCCAGGAGAGGTTTATTCTGTATCAAGAACAGGAGCAAGACACAATAACTCTATTGGTTTAACATTAAATGAAAACAGAGATACAATCTACTTTTTTGATATAAGCAATTCATATGAACATGGAGAATTTATATACACAAGTAAACATTTACTAAATCTTTCTAATGAATCGTGGATTAGAAAGGCAAATCTTTTAAGTTTGTATGATAGCACTTATAATATACCGGGAATTATATTCCGAGAGGGTGAGGCATTATACACAATGGACAAAGGTGTTAGTCCACATACATTTTATCTCTATTATAATAACGACTCATTGTGCGAAATCCCCTTATATTCAAAAGCTCCTGCAATGAATATATCATACGGAGAGCGTTATCAAGACATATCAAAGTACAATTTTGAATGTTTGCTCTATTCATTACCTTTTGGTATGGTAAGACCTGACGGGCACAAAATGGCTATATCATATCAATTCTCTCCAAGGCTTTCCATCTTTGACGTAAACTCAAAAGAATATAAACACTTCATCATGAGCGAGGAAATGGATATGGATTGTATTGCAAAAGGGGGACTCGGCAGTAAAAATGCCAAATACTACTCAACTTCCATGGAAGTTAATGATGATTATATATTTCTTTTATGGAATGGAGAAAAAATCCATAATAAAAATAATACACCTAATTTCGGCTTATATAATGAAGTTAGAATATTTAGTTGGCATGGAGAGTATATTAATCGATTAATTTTACCAGAACCAATTGCCCACGCAACATTAGATAATCGCGCGAATCGCCTTCTATGCAAAAACAAAATGGAGGAGTTATTCTCCATTGATATATCAAGATACATAAGCAAGGAATAAAAAATAATAGTGGCTATCCTATATTATCCGCAAATAACCGCAACATTGGATAGCCCTATTTTAAATACTCTGCAACCAGGCCTAAATATTTTGGCATGGATGTGCATTTCTTAAGTTTTTTTAAGATTCTCTCATCCCCGTTAGGATTTCTTAAATACTCCCACATGCTCTGCATACGCTTTAAGATTTGATGCTCACCTTGTAAAACCGCAGAATATCTCTCCAAAAGCTCCCTATGAAACCTAACAACTCTCTGCTGAAAATCAGCCTTTTTAGCCTCACATTCTACAACATAACTCTCTGCAAGCATAGGATTTTCAAGCAGGCCTCGCCCAAGCATAATACCCTTTAAATTCGGGAACTGACTCACTATTTGCTGAATGTCGGCAACGCTCTTCAATTCTCCGTTATAAATCAACGGTAAAGTGCAACTCTCATATATTTTTGAAAATTGGTCAATATGCACCTCACCTTTGTACTGCTCTTTTGCTGTACGCGGATGTACCGTTAAATGCACTAAAGGCAAGCTGTTCAGATATGGAATAAGTTCCAACAGCTCACTACACGAGTCATACCCTAAACGGACTTTTAAAGAAAACTCTATATCAGGAAACTCACTTACACAATTCAACACGTTTTGTGCCGCTACCGGATTGGCAACCATTGCAGCCCCTCTACCCGAGCCTGTTATAAGCGGGAATGGACACCCCATATTAATATCAATGCGCCTATAGCCATATTCGGATACTTTGCCAACCAAAAATCGAAACTCTTCAGCACTCCCGGCCATTATTTGCGGAACCAAATTAACCTCAGACATTCCACCAGCCAATTCACGCAAATCTTTGTTGCGAATCTCTCCTCGTTCTACTCGAACAAAGGGGGTATAAAAAGAGTCAAGCCCTCCGAAAATTTTCCGGAAGGCCTCTCTGTAAATTCTATCAGTGTGTCCCTGTATCGGGGCAAAATGTATCTCCATTATTTTGAGTAATAGATTGACGGCAAATCGCGCAAGTTGTACTCCGAAGCCATAACCTCGCCGTATGCTCCTGCCGAGTGCAGAATTACCATATCGCCACGTTTGGTCTTTTTCAACTCAACATCTTTTCCAAAACAGTCCGACGACTCGCAAATAGGTCCAACCACATCATACATCTCAGTATCACTGCTATCCGAGGTGATATTCTCGATATTGTGGTATGCCTGATACAATGCCGGACGAATCAAATCGCTCATTCCTGCATCGAGGATAGCAAATTTCTTCTTACCCTCTTTTACATACAAAACCCTTGCTATCAAATCACCACAGTGAGCAACCACTGAACGTCCAGGCTCAAAATGTACCTGCTGTCCCGGGCGAGGGCGCAAATATTTTGCAATTGTATCAAAATAACCCTCGAAGTTTGCAACCGGCTCTGAGTATGGTGAATTGTAATCAATTCCCAAACCGCCTCCAAGATTTACATTAGGAAGCACAATTCCTCGTGCCTCCAGACTATCCTGAATTTCGTTTACGCGCTCGGCCAACGCCTTAAAGACGTTCAAATCGGTAATCTGTGATCCGATATGAAAGTGCAAACCTATAACCTGAATATTGGGGAAGGTCATGGCACGATCAATAACTCTGTCCAAATCGGTCAGATATATTCCAAATTTGTTCTCCTCAAGGCCTGTTGTAATGTAGGCATGAGTATGCGCATCCACATTTGGATTTACACGAATCGCTATCTTTGCAACCTTTCCCAAATTCCCTGCTATCTCGTTGATAACCTCAATTTCGGGCAAGGACTCACAATTGAAACAAAAAATATCGTTTCTCAACGCAGCCTCTATTTCACGATCAGATTTACCTACACCGGCATAGACCACACCACTTGCAGGAAAACCGCACTGCAATGCACGCAAAACCTCGTTTCCGCTGACACAATCGGCTCCAAGACCATAACTGCTGATCAAACCTAAAATTCTGGGATTTGCATTGGCCTTTACCGCATAGTGCACATGAAAATTCGGATACTTCCCTGCACTTTTTACTATGGTATCGAGAGTCTTTTCCAATAACTCAATATCATAGTAGTAACAAGGGGTTCTGAATGCCTTAAATCTCTCGATATATTTCATTACTGAACATTTAATAGATTATCATTCAACAGGGTCAATGCTTGAATCTTTTCACTGCTCTTTACAAGGAACGAGATATTGTGGTCAATACCTCCGTACGAAATCATTCTAATAGGAATTCCCGCCATTGCATTCATAACCTTTGCAATGTTCGCAGACTGATTCGATGTGAAATCGCCAACCAAACAGATAATTGTCATCTCCTGATCAACCTCCATTGTACCATATTTACGAAGCTCCTCGGTTATCTGCTCCAAATGGGTAGTGTCGTCGATGGTCAATGAAACAGAAACCTCGCTCGTTGCAATCATATCGATAGGAGTTTTCCACTTCTCGAAAATCTCAAACACTTTGCGTAAGAATCCATAAGCCAACAACATATTGGTTGAAACAATTCTGATAGCTGTAATTCCATCCTTGGCAGCAACCGCCTTAACACTCTGAACAGGCGAATCGTGGGTAATCAATGTTCCCTCGTCGTTTGGATTCATTGTGTTCTTCAAGCGAACAGGAATATTTGCCATTTTTGCCGGCGATACTGTTGATGGATGCAGAATTTTGGCACCGAAATAGGCCAGTTCGGCAGCCTCGTCGAATGAAAGCTTGCGAATTGCCTTAGTATGCTCAACAATTCTGGGATCGTTATTGTGGAATCCATCAATATCTGTCCAAATCTGGATCTCGTCGGCCCTGATTGCCTGACCAACAAGCGCAGCTGAGTAATCACTACCTCCTCGCTTCAAGTTATCAACATCGCCATTATTGTTACGACAAATAAAACCTTGGGTAATAATCAAATCCTCGGCCTTGCGAAGCTCAATCTCACGCGCCAAATTGTGACGGATATAGAAGTAGTCGGGCTCGCCATCCTTATCTACACGCATAAAGTCAAGAGCAGGAATCAATGTATTCGGTACACCAATCTCCAACAGATGGTAGTGCATAAAGTGGGTTGACATCAACTCACCCTGAGCCAACACTATCTTCTCCTGCAAAGAGTAGAACGGTTCATTAACCATTGAGCGCAAAAGAGCCATAACACCTGCAACATAGTCAGAAGCCTTTACCTTGTACTCCTCTGTTCCAAACAACTCTGCAATAACTCCTGCATACTTTGTTTCCAACTCCTCGATTATAGTCAATGCCTCATCGCGCTTGCCTTTGTACAAGTTATCGGAAATCTTTACCAATGTGTTTGTTGTTCCCGACATTGCCGACAACACAACAATCTTTGGTTCGCTATCTTTAATTAGTTCACCTACGTTGCAAATGCGACTTGCACTTCCAACCGAGGTACCTCCAAATTTCATTACTTTCATAAGTTTGTACAGTATATTAATTTTAAAAGTGCGGCGCAAAGGTCGCACTTTATGTATTAAAAAACAAGTGAATGTTAAATTTTAAACACTTTTACTAAAAATGGCTGCACACCAATCATTCTCGGTTTTATGTGAAACATATTTCACACCCAAACGCTCCGCCTCGGCTGTAAGCATAGGTAACTCATGCTCATAAAAACCACTGATAATCATTGTACCCTGCTCCGAGATATGCTCCAAATAGTAGCACATATCACGCAACAGAATGTTTCTGTTGATATTTGCCAATATCACATCAAATGCACCCTCGTGCTGTAGAAGAGCGGCGTCGCCAATCTTAACCGATATGTTATCAATTCCGTTTTTACGCATATTCTCGCATGCATTTTCGAAAGACCACTCATCGATATCAATTCCTACAACGTGGTCGGCTCCACGCATACTTGCCAAGAGCGACAATATTCCGGTTCCACACCCCATATCCAACACCTGCTTTCCACTTAAGTCACCAAGTGAAAGTATTGAGCGAAGCATCAGCACTGTTGTTGCATGGTGTCCCGTTCCAAAACTCATCTTTGGCTCAATTACGATGTCATATTTCACATTAGGATCAGCCTCGTGAAAACCCGCACGAATCATAATATCATTATCTACCTTAATTGGAGTGAAGTGGGCCTCCCACTCTGCATTCCAATCCTTATCGGGCACGTCCTCAACACGCTCCGTTATCTTAAAATTCTGACGGAAAAATGCAATTATCGGATCCTGATCCACCAAACCATCCTTATAATCCTTCTTGGGGATATAGGCAAATAACTCCTTATCACTCTGAGTAAATCCATCAAAGCCCACATCTCCCAACGATGCCGCAATCGCATCGGCCACATCTTCCGAAAAAGGTTCTATTGTCAGAACCACCTCTTTGTACTCCATATCAATCAATATCCATTCTAATCATCCAACCTTTAGGATAGTTGTTATTTAGGCGATTACCTATCTTTTTCCCCCAACCTAATCCCACTCCGTTATACGATACCAACACCCACGCTCCGTTTGGAGCCGCCACATCGATATCCTCGCGTTTCAAAAACTTCAAGGCACTCTTTCTGTCTGCCTCGTAAACAGTTACCGCCTCGCGATCGATTCCTGCAAAAAGGGCCAAAGGATGTAACAGTTTTACCTTCTGCCCCATCATCTGCGCCACTTCGCACCCTTTGTATATTACTCTTACAAATTGTTCCACCGCATTAATAAAGCGTTCCTGTTCCTTAGGAATAATACCAAAACCCTCCTCGTTTTCATACACTGCATACGCATCTACATTTCTTATAAGCGAGGCCACTTGCTTTGGCAATTTCACACTCTTTTGAGGTGTACGCCTATCCTTACGTTCACGCATCCAACGCTCCGAACACTCCTCATGCTCATCTTTTTGTACGACCCCCACAAAAAAGCCCTCGCCCATAACCTTATGAGGCATAAAGTGGTAACCATACTTCACATTTGAAGAGACAATCGGTGAAAAATGGTGACGTATCTCCACAGGATGAGCACCAAATTCATTCTGCATAAAGTTCAGCATTTCGCCATTTTCGCCCGGATTGAATGTACAAGTGCTGTAAATCAGATACCCCCCGGGCTTAAGCGCAGGCCATATATCGCGCAAAATTCGCTGCTGACGCTCCTCGCAAATTTGCAAATTGGACTCACTCCACTCCTCAATGGCACGATCATCCTTACGGAACATACCCTCGCCCGAACATGGAGCATCGACCAAAATCAGATCAAAAGCCCCCTCCATACCGGTAAAGCACGATGGATCGGAATTTGTTACAACAACATTTCCGGTTCCCCACTTAATAATATTCTCCTTAAGAATTGAGGCCCTTGACTTAATTACCTCGTTGGCAACCAGAACACTTCCATGCGGCAATTCCGACGCAATCAAGGTACTTTTACCTCCCGGAGCTGCACACAAATCCAAAACCCTTATAGGCTCGTGTGGAGAAATAAGTTTACCCAAAATGTAATACAAAAACATACTCGAAGCCTCTTGCACGTAGTATGCACCTCCATGCAACAGCGGGTCAAGAGTAAAAACAGGACGCTCGTCAAAATAGTAACCGTCATCGCACCACAAAACATGGCGCAAATTATCCTGAACAGCCCACCCCTGCGGAATTTTATATGGGTTTACCCTTACGCTCACACATGGATTGCTATTCACTGCATTCTCAAAACATGCATACTCTTCGTTTCCCAAAAAGTCCTGCATTCTATCAACAAAAGCCCTTGGAAGTTGTTTCATATTAAGCATATACAAATCAAGGTACAAAGTTACTACATATTCCCTTTGCATTTACCCATTAATATTTATAATTTTACGTAAAATTTTAGAATCAGTTATTGAAAAATGGATATAACCTACAAAAAATCCCTAAAAGGACTGCACACCTTTGCTACTGAAGAGAGCTGCGACTGTCATGTGGTTTGTCACAACATACAAGATATTCAACAGGTTATATCTGATTTTCTACACAAAGGGACCCCCTATATGGTTATTGGTGGAGGCAGTGACATTGTCTTCACCGAACACTTCAAAGGAATCATCATTTCGCCACTAATAATGGGTATTGAGATTATTGGCGAGGACTCAAACCGCACCCTTCTTCGCGTTGGAGCCGGTGTTGTTTGGGACGATTTCGTGAAATGGTGCATTGACCACGAATTGTGGGGAGCCGAAAACATGTCCGGAATTCCTGGACATGTTGGAGCAAGCCCTGTACAGAACGTAGGAGCCTACGGAGCCGAGGCCGGAGATATAATCAAAGAGGTTGAAGCCATTGAAATTGCAACAGGCAAAGGTGTAACCATCCTTGCCGGAGAGTGCAGTTTTGCATATCGTAACAGCCGTTTCAAAGAGGAGTGGAAGAATCGTTACATTATAACCCACGTGCTTTTCGAGTTAAGAAAACAGGCCTCGCCAAACTTAAGTTACAGCGCACTACAACAAGCCATCAACACAACAAATCCAACTCTTCAAGAGATTCGGAATGCGGTAACATCTATTCGAGACTCAAAATTACCGGACCCGACACAGATTCCAAATGCAGGCAGTTTCTTTAAAAACCCAATAGTACCCAAAACACAGGCTGATGCTCTTAAAGAGCAATACCCCAATATGCCCACCTACGTTGTTAATGATTGCCAAACAAAAATTGCTGCCGGTTGGCTGATTGAACAATGCGGTTGGAAGGGCAAGAATCTTGGCCCGGCAGGAGTTTATGAAAAACAAGCTTTGGTCCTTGTCAATCGAGGAGGCGCAAAAGGTAGCGATATTCAGAATCTGTCAAACGCAATCATTGATTCGGTACGCAGCACCTTCAACATAACCCTTGAACCTGAAGTATATATCTATTAATCAAGGAGGTTGAAATATACCCTATTTAGAGCTTTTAATATTTATTCGGTTTGACGGAGCCGAATAGGAAACAGGTATCACTCCGCCTAAAAAATTCTCAATGTAGCTGACAAGAATCTCGACATCTTGTCCCAAATTATCCTTCTGCAACTCTGCATAGCGGAACATACCGGCAGCACCCAAATCTTTCAGCAGATAGTTATAGCCGGCAACAAGATAGATTTTGTCTGATTCCACATCTTTATAGGTTAAACTTTGGGAATCAAAAATCTGCAGATTGGTTATCCTTCTTGGACCATCGCTTAATGCCAAGAACAGTCCATCAAAACCAAACATTACAGGACTTGGAATTGAAAGATTTACATCGAACCTCATACCACTGACCTGTAAAAAACTTCCATCTCCCTCAGGGAGCCACGACACCGCCACCTCCATTGTTCTCAACAACTCATGTCCTGAAATTCTTGAGAGACACGCCACATTGTTAAAAGGGAATACTGCATATAAATCATTAAACGTTAAATCTCCCTCATTAATTGAAGCACGAATACCTCCGCCATTAACCACTGCAATATCTGCCCCCAGTACAATTCGGTAAGCATCCGCACAAAAATCACCTATAGCCGTTTCACCGACATAGGAAATTCTATTATCATCACTATCCTCAAATGGGAGTGTTACCAAACTCTTACCTATGACACGCTCACCCTGCCCTATAGCATATTCAACTTCCTGATTCACATATCCTTGAATTATAGTATCAATCGGAGTGTCCGAACTTTGTGTCGCTATTAATTCAGATGCAAACTCGCCATGTTGCGAAAGTGTCAGTTTGCCTATATACCTAAATCCATTACCTGTCGATGTTAACAACACACTATCACCCAACGCATTCGGAATTTTAGCTCCACGAATCACCCCATGCGCATGCCCATCAAGCACTACATCAACACCACTTGTGTTCTGAATCAAATCTATTGAGGTTGGATGATTACCATATCGAGCATCTCCAAGATGAGAAAGTAGCACCACATAATCTGCCCCCTCAGTCCGAGCACTATTTACATAGGATTGAATGGTTTGATGAAAATTGGAAATATTGAAATCGTACAACAGTTCACCCTTATCATCTCTAAAAGTTTGGGGAATTGTATTGGTTGGGGCGGTGGTTGTAGTTACTCCCAAATAGGCAATCTTAATGTGTCCATACTCAACTATTTCGTATGGTTTAAAAAAGAGGGTATTTGTTGGCAGATATTTAAAGTTGGCACATACCACCGCGGCATTCAACGAATCCATTAGTTCAGCCATACGCTCCACTCCATAGTCGAATTCATGATTTCCAAGTGTTACAAAATCGTAACCAACCCGATTCATTATGTCAATAATTGCCCTTCCGCGAGTTGCCGACCCCACAACATCGCCCTGTATAAAATCGCCGCATGACACTTTGGTAACATAGGGAGTTTCATTTTTAGCATGCTCTGCCACCGCTGCAAATGAAGCATAACCATCAACGGCACAGTGGACATCGTTGTCATAGAGAATCACTACTGTTGAATCAGGCAACATTGAATCACAGGCCTCAAACAACAATATTACAAGCCCCCAAAAAAGGCTCACAAAATTCACTCTATTAAATCTCTCCAACAACCTAATTTCTATATTTTCACCGCACTCACTACACTCGGGACAAGAGATCTACCAACCCCCTAAAGCAAATCTGCGCAAATCTAATCTACACCCTTTACACCAATCTGTCAAGAAAACTAACCGCCCTCTAAACAACTCGTGGATTTGCTTTAATTTGTTATCTACCAACCCCCTAAATCCCCCTTCGTTTGGCTCACAAGTTCGCCTGCACTAATAAGGGGGACTTACTCGCTTTGCGAGTTAACTGGTCACTCCTAACTCCTCACTAATTACAGATTCTTCTCAATCTGATAAACATTTCTGTCTGTGGAAGTACGCGATACCAAATCGGCAACAAAACCTGCAAGGAAAAGTTGAGTACCAAGCAACATACATGTCAAGGCAATATAGAAATATGGAGAATCAGTCACCAATGGTTGACGCAATCCTTTTGCAACACAAATCAACTTATCCGCACCCAACCATGCCGCGGCAATGAAACCCAAAAGAAACAAAACCGTTCCAATAGTTCCAAAAAGATGCATTGGTTTTTTAGCAAAACGAGTAATAAATGTAACTGTCAAAAGGTCCAGGAATCCATTCACAAAACGGTTCAAACCAAACTTTGTTACACCATATTTACGTGCCTGATGCTGAACGACTTTTTCGCCAATCTTTTTAAATCCTGCCTGCTTGGCCAATATTGGCATATAACGGTGCATCTCTCCATACACCTCAATGTTCTTTGCAACGATTCCCTTATATGCCTTCAAACCGCAATTAAAATCATGTAGCTTAATTCCAGAAAAGGCGCGCGCAGTTGCATTAAATAATTTTGTAGGAATAGTTTTACTGAGGGGATCATAGCGCTTCTTCTTCCATCCGGAAACCACATCATAATCCTCTTGCGTTATCATTCTATATAACTCAGGAATCTCATCGGGGCTATCCTGCAAATCTGCATCCATAGTTATAACAACATCGCCCTGTACCTGCTCAAAACCACAGTGCAACGCCGCCGATTTTCCATAGTTTCTGCGAAACTTTATACCTCGCACAGCAGGATTCTCTTCATGCAAATTCTCGACAACCTGCCATGAACCATCATTACTACCATCATCAACCATAATAACTTCGTATGTGAAGTTATTGGCATCCATAACTCTTTTAATCCATGCTGCCAACTCTGGCAACGACTCAGCCTCGTTATACAAAGGCACCACTATTGATATATCCATAACTTTAATAATATCGCAAATCTACGCAAATCTAATCTATACTTTTACACCCAACTGTCAAGAAAACTAATCGCTAACTGGTCACTCCTAACTATTAATTACTCTCGCTTTCCTACGGAAGAACAATGCGGTTACGATTGCAGGAATTAAAGTTGCAGTCAAAACCCTACTCGCCTCGATTGACCCCAAAAATGCCGGAGTCACCATTGCCAACATCACATTTTTGTAACTCTCTTGCAACTCCGAATCATTAGCAAACATCGCCTCGGCATTTGTAGCCAAAACCTCTTTTACAACCGGAATCAAATCGGGATTCTGCATATAGACATAGTTTATATAAACTCCATATACTATCGACGCAATCAACATGATAAGATAGGCAACTCCAAAGGCTCTTAAGAATGTAAATTTTCTATCCACCGGAAAACCATTTCTACTCATCATTACCCCGAATACCATACCCAATGTATGCAACATATAGACTGCAGTTGTAGTATCTTCCGAAATAACAGGATTCTCTCCCTTGTTAAAATATATTGCGGTTGTCATACACATAAAACCGCCAAGTGCCACTCCAAAAAGCACATCCTTTAATGTTTGATTTATCTTCATTGTTGTTTAGGTTTTGAACGCAAATAGACCTTCTCGCCCGGAACCAAACGGGTTTGAGGCGTGTAACTATTATATTTAATCAAAGAAGCAATTTTCACTCCATATCTCTGCGAAATTTCATAAATGGTATTTCCCTCACGAACTCGGCAATATGGATAACCCGATGCAGCTTTGCTCTTTTTACTCTTCAAATAGACCAAATCGCCGGGTTTCAAATCATCGCGTCCTTTATCATTGAATTTCAGCAACTTTTTCAACTTTATTCCGTAGAATCGCGCAATTTTATCAAAGGTATCGCCCTCGCGAGCCTCAATACACTCCACCCCGTTAATCACCTCAACTCTGTTGGGATAGGCATGAGGGTCATAAATTGCAACCTCGCCCACACTCTTCGAGTCGTAGTAGTACAACTTCTCCTCTTCGATAATCTTAATCAACATCTCTGCATAGGTCGGAGCCGTTGCATATCCTGCACTTTTAAGTCCACGTGCCCAACCCTTGTAATCGGTGATTTTTAGGTCGAATAACGATGCGTAGCGAGGTCTGGTTCTTAAAAAATCACTATGATCACGCCACGACTGCTCCACATTGTTGTAGTGACGGAAACACTCATTCTTTGCATCATCGTCCATGTAGAAACCTTTACCGGTCCAATCATGACACTTTATTCCGAAGTGATTTTTTGCCACAGTTGCCAACTTGGAACGTCCTGAATTTGACTCTAATATGCCTTGTGCAAGCGAAATACTTGCAGGGACTCCCGTACGCTTCATTTCACTTACTGCCAAATCAGCATACTTGTGGATATATGCACGACGAATATGCGAATTACTCTGCGCCGAGGCGACAAATGCAAATCCGCACAAAATTATCGATATGAATAATGTCCTGAACATACATTTTCTAAAAAAACAGTCCAAAGGTAATAAAAATAACATTACCTTTGCACCAAAATAGAATAGATATGGATTTTATTGAGGAGGATATTTTCGACGGATTTAGAATTGAGCAACGCTTCGACAAAGAGCGTACGGAAAAATTGGCATACCATTACAAGGAGATTCTTTCGCTTTTGGGCGAGGATTCAGAACGTGAAGGTCTGCTAAAAACTCCTGTTCGAGTGGCTAAAGCTATGCAATTTCTTACACAGGGATATTCACAAGACCCTGTCGAAATCCTTAAATCTGCCCTTTTCAAAGAGGATTACAGACAAATGGTAATTGTCAAGGACATAGAGATTTACTCTATGTGCGAACACCACATGTTACCATTCTTCGGCAAGGCTCATGTTGCCTATATCCCAAATGGCCAAATTACCGGTCTAAGCAAGATTGCCCGAGTTGTTGAGTGCTATGCCCGACGCCTTCAGGTTCAAGAGCGCTTGACCCAGCAAATTCGTCTATGTATCGAAGAGGCGCTGCAACCATTAGGAGTTGCAGTTGTCATTGAAGCGAAACACATGTGCATGGCAATGCGTGGAGTTCAGAAACAGAATTGCGTAACAACCACGTCTGACTTCAGTGGAGCCTTCGAAAAATTGGCAACAAGAAACGAGTTTATAAAACTAATTGGAAGTAAATTACATTAACAAAACATAAAGATTATGAAGAAAGCGTATGTATTTCCCGGACAGGGAGCACAATTCGTAGGAATGGGTAAAGAGTTATACGATAGCTCTGAGCGTGCAAAAGAGTTGTTCGAGAAAGCAAACGAGATCCTTGGATTCAGAATTACCGATCTTATGTTCAACGGTACTGACGAGGACTTGAAACAGACAAAAGTAACACAACCTGCAGTATTCCTTCATTCAGTAATATTGGCTGATAGCTTGACTGAGAAACCGGACATGGTTGCCGGACACTCATTGGGCGAGTTTTCAGCATTGGTAGCATCGGGAGCACTGAACTTTGAGGATGGATTGCGTTTGGTACACGCCCGTGCCATGGCAATGCAAAAGGCATGCGAGGCAACTCCATCAACTATGGCTGCTATTATTGGACTATCTGACCAGGTTGTCGAGGATATTTGCAAGAGCATTACCGACGAGGTTGTTGTACCTGCAAACTACAACTCTCCGGGCCAGATTGTTATTTCAGGAACAATGAAGGGTGTAGAGCTTGCTTGCGCAAAAGCTACCGAGGCCGGAGCAAAACGTGCACTACCTTTGAAGGTGGGAGGAGCATTCCACTCTCCAATCATGGAGCCTGCCCGCCAGGAGTTGGAGGCTGCAATCAAAGCAACAAACTTCTCTACTCCTATCTGTCCAATCTACCAGAACGTAGATGCAAAACCTCACACTGATCCCGAAGAGATTAAAGAGAACTTGATTGCACAGCTTACAGCATCGGTTCGTTGGACACAAACAATGAGCAATATGATGGCTGATGATTGCAACAACTACCTTGAGATTGGTCCCGGAAAGGTTCTTCAAGGCCTTATCAAGAAAGCAAATCGCGATGCCGAGGTTAATGGATTGCAATAAAATGCAAATCAAACCCACGACATAAAAAAGGTCCCGCTACGGGGCCTTTTTTTATAAGGAAATTGTTTGATTCTGTAGAAAAAACAACTATCTTAGCAAGCTGAATAATTAGACACACACAACAATGACGAACACCACAAAAAAACGAACTTTCAATATAACGCTACGCATTGCAATTATTGCACTCGTATGTGCCGCAATAGTGTTCGTCATGCCTAAAGTCGGAACATTTCAATATGAATATCAGACAGGTATGCCATGGCGTTACGAAACGCTTAATTCTCCCTTCGATTTCCCCATATACAAAACAGAGAACGAAGTAAACGAATCCGTACAGAGCAATCTGAAGAACCACATACCAATCTTTAACAGAGATTCCGACATAGCCGACAGACAAATTCGCAACATTACGGAGCGCATCAAAGAGACTATCGGTGACTCTACCGAAGCATACAATGCTATAATCCGGGCTTTGCCTTCCCTTTATTCGGTTGGAATTGTTCAGCTTCCGGAATTGATGCAAGATAATCCTCCAACGCGAATAAAAATTGTTGAAAATAATTTTGGTCGCGAGGTTGAACTTAAAGAGTTGTTCACTCTGCGGGAAGCATATATCCATTTAGGCGAAATTTTCACACAGAGTGGCATTTCGTTGGCAGACCAGGATAAACTGAAAAGAGCATCGCTTAATGAATTGCTGCAGGCCGACATTGAATTCGACAACGCAAAGAACCAGACCGAACTGGACAAAATCCAGAATAATGTAAACCTTACAAAGGGCATGGTGCGTCGTGGAGAACAGATTATTGCCAAACGTGAAATAATTACAAATGAAAAGGAACAAATTCTGAATTCATTAAAAACTGCCTATAGCACAAATACCTGGGCAACTGCATACAGCAATAAGATTATCATTGGACAAATTCTTCTTGTGCTTCTTGCCTTAATGGTATACTCTATTTTCTTCTTCTATTCAAAAAGAGTGATTCTAAGAAATAACCGCAGTTTTGTTTTCCTATACTCCATGTTACTTGCAATGGTCATGTCGGGAGCATTGGCATATCATGAAGACCTTAACTTCTACGCTATTCCGGTTCTCTTCTTTGTCATTGTTGTAAATATTCTCATAGGAAGCCGCTCCGCACTATATCTGCTGATAAGTGCTACAATTATTCTGTCATGTTTCGCTCCGGACAGAGTCGAGTACACATTCATGCAGTTGATTGCCGGAATAGTGGGAATATTCACCCTATCATCACTGCAACGGCGCGGACAACTTTTCTTAGCAACACTATTCATATATCTGACATACGCTGCAACATTTATTGCCTTAACACTCATGAAACAGGGAACTGTTCAGGTAACCCACTTAAATACAATGCTGTGGCTATTGGTAAACTGTCTGCTTCTTACATTGGCATATCCGGTTATCTACCTATTCGAAAGAATCTTTGGATTTACATCGGAAACTACGCTTATTGAGTTATCAAATCCTCACCATCCGGCCCTACGAGAATTAACCAAAAAGGCTCCCGGAACTTTCCAGCATTCACTAATGGTCGCAAATATGGCCGAGGAGGCGATTGACAGAATTGGAGGCAATGTTCTTCTAACACGAACAGGCGCCATGTACCATGACATTGGCAAGAGTGAAACTCCTTTCTTGTTTATAGAGAATCAATCGGGAGGTGTGAATCCACATAAATCAATGGAATTTGACCAAAGCGCCCAAAAGATAATAAACCATGTCGAGGCAGGAATTGAGCTTGCCAAGAAATATAATCTTCCTGCGGTAATAGTTGATTTTATCAAAACCCACCACGGAAAGAGCAAGGTTAAATACTTCTACAACTCCTATCGGAATAAATTTCCCGACAAAGAGGTTGATGAGGAACTATTTACATACAAAGGTCCCGATCCTGTAAGTAAAGAGTGTAGTGTTGTAATGATGGCCGATGCTGTTGAGGCTATTGTTCGTTCATTAAATGACAAGAGCGAGGAGAATATCGCAGCTACAATCAGCAACACTATCGACACACAAATTGCAGACGGACGCTATGAGAATTCCAATATCACATTCAAGGATATTGCAATAATAAAAGAAGCTTTCCTTGAGGTATTGGCAAGTATTTATCACTCTCGGGTTGCATACCCAAAATTGAGAGTCCCGGAAAAAGAGAAAAAAAATAGTCAAGTATAAAACACAACAAGGCAATGACACAAAAAACCATAACAATCAAAGATCTTGCAGAGCAGCTGAACATTTCAGTCTCAACAGTATCAAGGGCACTAAAAGACAACCCTGAAATCAGTCAAGCAACAAGAAGACAAGTTCAAGAGTTGGCAAAACAGCTTGGATATCGTCCGAATCCTATTGCTGTTGCACTAAAAACACACAGAAGTTATACTATTGGAATTATTGTTCCACAAATAGTAAACTCTTTCTTCGCCTCGGTGGTAAGAGCTATTGAAGAGGTGGCAGAGAGTTATGGCTATAATGTACTTGTAAGTTCTTCGAACGAACATATTGAAAAGGAGAAAAAGAATGTCAATGTCTTTATGGGTATTCGCGTAGATGGAATCATTATATCATTGGCTCGCGAAACCACTAATTTTGATCACATCAAAGCAATTCAGGCATCGAACACGCCTCTTGTTTTGTTCGACAGAACAACTACCGACATCGAGGCTGCAAGAGTTGTTGCCAACGATGCTGATGCGGCATTCAAGATTGTTCAACACCTAATTGATGGTGGCGCGAAGAGTATTGCTCTTATTACCGGCCCCGAGCACTTATCTATCGGACGCAACAGAATGAAGGGATATTTAAGAGCCATGACCAACAATAATCTTGACATTCGCCAAGATTACATTCTTCGTTGCAAAGACTTTACCGTCGAGGCCGCCTACGATGCAACTATACAACTACTTGAAAGCGGTCAGTGTCCAGATGCATTCTTCGGCATCAATGATGAAATGGTCATTGGCGCAATGAAAGCCTTGAAAGAGAAAAATATTCGTATCCCCGACGATGTTACCCTCTTCGGTTTCTCAAACTCTAAGCGTTCACGCTACATGAGTCCGACAATAAGCACCATTGACCAGTTCCCTCACGAAGTTGGAACAAAGGCTGCTGAGTTGCTTTTCGAGCAGATTCTTGCCCCCAAATACGCCAAGATTCGTGAAGAGGTTGTAAACTGCGAACTGCTGATTCGTGAATCTTCAGAGAAAAAGAAATGAGATTAGCAAAATAGGATGCAGGCAGACATTCAGATCAAAAATATCAGGAAGAATTCGAAAGAACTATCGAATATCAATAATATCAATCTCGACATTCGTTCTGGCGAGATTATTGGAGTTATTGGCCCCGACGGTTCAGGAAAAACCCTGTTAATGCATCTGCTTACTGCCTGTAACACTCCGGATAGTGGAACTATACTATTCAACTCAAAGAATATCTATAATAATATAGAAGAGTACAAACAAAACATTGGATATCTGCCCAAAAGTAATCCTCTGTTTGAAAATATGACCGTAACTGGGTTTCTAAAATTCATGGCACAGTTATGCAAGGTTCCATCGTACATTCTGCCTACAAGAATAATTGACACCATCCGGGAATGTAAACTGGATTCTGTAAAGAATTCTATTATCAACACCCTCTCAAAGGGGGCCAAACGTCGTGTGGGCATTGCTCAGACAATCGTACACAACCCTTCATTTCTACTGCTGGACCAGCCTACGGCAGAGTTGGATCCAAATCAGGTGCGTGCCATTCGAGAGCTTATCAAGGAGCAATGTAAAGAACGCACAGCCATAATATACTCACAATCTCTCGACGATATTATTGAACTTTGCTCAAGAATCATATATATCAAGGAGGGCGAGATTGTTGCAGATCTAAACCTTAAAGAGTTATTGGAGCACAGTGAAGAGAATGTCATTATAAAGACTAAAATTCTCCCTGCCTCTCAACACAAAGTAGCAGAAGAGATTCTATTGCTTGACAATATAGAAAAAGCCGAGGTTTATGGGAATTATATATATATTCATTGTAAAAAAGATACGAAAATAGAGGAGCAACTATTTCACCTATGCCATATAAACGGGTGGTACATTAAATGTCTGGCACCAATTGAGATTACCATTGAGGAATTATTGAAACGACAACTAATACAAGGATAAAGGTATGGGTATAGGATTTCTACTGAAACACGAATTGGCTCAGTTCCTGAAGAACTGGACCCTCTTTATCTCTATGTTTATATGTTTTAGCATTTCAGGCTTCATTATTTGGTACGCTCCATACAATATTATAGAATCCGGCTATGCATCAATGAACATTCTGTTCAGTGTGTTCTATTGGTTGCTTATGATCTTCATACCGGCTATAGCCATGGGAAAAATCAGCGACGAAAAGAGCTCCGGACTCTTGGAACTGATTACAAGCAAACCCATTGCACTTAGAAGAATTGTTATTGCCAAATGGCTTGCTACATTTATTATTACACTACTAACCATCTCTTTGACCATTCCATATTGCATTACCATTGCACAACTCGGAAACTTGGACTGGGGAGTAACAATGAGTGGATACTTTGCGCTAATATTACATAGTGCCTTAGTTATATCGATAAGTTTATTCACATCGGCAAAAGCCAAGAATTCATTTAATGCGTTATTCTACACATGGATAATTTTGGCAATCATCTTAGGCATTCCACAATCGCTTCTGCTATTCAACATGAATAGTGGCATAGAGATGACTATTATAAGGTATTCTCTAAGCGAATACTTTAAAAGTATGAGCCAAGGCATGATGTATGTGCATGGAACAACCTTATACATTTGCATTTCAGCCATATTTACCATACTTACAGGTCACTCCCTAACTCAGACATTCAGAAGTAAAAGAGCCACTATAATACGGTACTCTGTCATAGCGATCCTTTTATCGCTTGTCGCTGTAACATTTTTTTCGCCGGTAAGAATTGATTTCTCGCTTTCAAATAAATTTTCACTTAGCCCCATTACAGTTGAGACAATAAAAAAGAATACAGAGCCGGTAACCATCAACATATATTACTCAGATAATCTTCCAGCTGAATCCACACGATACAGTCGTGAGTTGTTTATGCTTTTAAGGTCATTCCGTTCAGAGAGCAAGGCCCCGTTCACAATCAAAGCTAACAAGGTAAACTCGAAAGAGGTTGAAACCTACGCAAAGTTAGAGGGGATAGCTCCAATAATAAGCGAGGCCGATAATACCAACAACACTGAGGATATATTTTTCGGAGCAATAATCAATGTAGGAGATAAGAATAAAACGGTTATCAGCCATCTTACACCCCAAGTTCCTATTGAATACGAGATTACACGTACAATCCACCAAACAACAATAGAGAAATTACCAATAATAGGCTTTGCGTTCGGACACAACGAAACCCTACCAACGCAAATGGGCATGTTTACCGAGGAGTTGAGAAAAAGCGCAAATATAAGAATGGTAAATATTGATTATGAGCCCTCGCTCGAAATATTCGATGCAATATGTATCATTGGAGCGCAAAAGCAATTTACATTGTCAGAGATAAACCGATTACAAAACTACCTTGATAACGGTGGACGCCTGTTTATTGCCCTTCGTCACGCTATTGGCAGAATAAATAATTTTCAATCAACAAATTGGTTTACCATACAAAGAACCGGATTGGAAGAGATGCTGGAGTACATGGGGCTAAAGGTAAACTATAACTTTGTTATAGATAACAATTGCAGTACGCTTACCATGGAGCAGGAGATTGGCAAATCCTCGACACATAGAAATATAAAATTTCCATACTTCCCTATAATCACTCACTTTGGCAACCACATAATAACCAATGGTTTGAACTCTATCATGTTACCGTTTGCAAGTAGCATTGAGCAGGTAAAGACACCAACCACCTACGTTTATAAGTCACTTGCAAAAACATCTTCAAATGCCGGCATTAAAACACCACCTATTGCATATCAGGTTCAGACACGCTGGGGCATTCAAGATTTTAATAAACGGGATGTCGATATTGCAGCTCTTCTTCAGAATGAGAGTAGCGGAGGTGCAGTTATCGTAATCACAAATGCAGCATTTATAAATGACGAGGTTGTTAAGATTTTTGGGAACGACAATATCAATTTTGCCGTCAATTCCATTGAATGGCTTACCGACAACACAGGGCTGATTGAATTAAGAAATAAATATAATTCATTCCCTACCATTAACCAAACAAATGCGAAAACAACAAAGGGAATAAAAGCTCTAAACACTCTTACTCCCCTTATTATAATTTTGCTAATCTTTGGAGGCGCCTACATTACATTACATTCCCTCCCTAAAAAGGTATTCTAAGCCAACTCTTGGACTATCTTACATATTTTATCGTTAAGTATCTCTGAAACATTTACTAACGGTAATCTAAGAGTATCTGTTGCTATAACACCTGCAGCTTTTAGGGCAGATTTGATTCCTGCCGGATTACCCTCAGCAAAAAGAGCATCGCAATAATCAGCCAATGCAACATGCAACTTTGCAGCCTGGACTACATTATTCTCCTTAATCAATGTAAGCATCTTTGCATAATAATTCGGATATAAATTACTTGCGACAGAAATAACTCCATCGAATCCCATTGCAACCAGCGGCATTACCAAACCATCTTCGCCCGAAAGAATTGAGAAATCTTTGCGCTCTATCTTCAATAGCTCGGTTGCCTGACGCATTAATCCTGATGCCTCTTTCACTGCAACAATATTCGGACACTCATTTGCCAATTTTATAACAGTTGTGGCTGCCATATTCACACTGGTTCTACCAGGAACATTATATAACACCACCGGTAGAGGCGAGGCTTGAGAGATTGCCTTATAATGCTCATAAATACCTTGTTGCGAAGGCTTGTTATAGTATGGCACTACCGACAATATACCCTGACAATATTTAATATACGGTAAGGTCTTTAACTCATTTACGACAGTTGCAGTACAATTACCTCCAACTCCAAGCAACAAAGGCAACTTTCCTGCATTTTGTTCAACTACACTCATTACAACCAATTCACGCTCATTGGCTGTAAGCGTAACCGCCTCTGCCGTTGTTCCCAAAACAGTAATAAAATCTGCGCCTTTCTCTGTTATATGTCGCACTAAGTTCTTTAAACTATTAACATCAACATTCCCATCGGTATCAAATGGAGTTACTATTGCAACACCTACACCTTGAAATAACTTCTTATCCATCTCTTTTGGTACTCAAATTTTCAAACAACACCTTTATACTATTCACAAATTCACATCTATCCTCAACATCCTTTACTGTTATATCTGCAGAAAAGGAACCTAAACTTCTCCACGATATTTTACACTTAGCTCTCGATTCCAATAACAACAACTCTGCCAACTCTGAGTTATCATTCGATAAATCGATCAACCAATCGAAAGGGGTATCCAATAACTCTACTGCTCTATCCGCTCCTCGATATCCACTCTTACGCAGATTACTCTTCATTATCATTGCAGCATTGGTATCGGATGGAGCAAAGGTGCCTGTACTTACATGCCACAGCTCCACAAACTCGACATTGGGGAAGGCATTCTTTAGAGCTTCAGCATACTCATCCCTGTCCCATCGCGTTGAACGGAACAGTAAAGCACGTTTCGCATGGCTTGGCAATATAAACTGTTTGGTTCTTTTGCGTTCAACCAACACTCTTTTGTGTTTTTTTAGCTTAGCTTTATACAACAATCTCCTAAACATGCCGCAAAATTAACTATTTTCCCTTTGAGATAAAAAAAAAGCCCAAATTATTTGCACAACAAAAAAAAAGTTCTTACCTTTGCATTGCGAAAACAAAAGGACTCGTAGCTTAATTGGATAGAGCACTTGGTTACGGCCCAAGAGGTTGGGGGTTCGACTCCCTTCGAGTTCACAAAAAAGTTCCGGGTTTAAACTCGGAACTTTTTTTTGCCACTTTAGCTCAGCCGGTAGAGCGTCGCATTCGTAATGCGCAGGTCGGGGGTTCAAGTCCCCCAAGTGGCTCTTCCTAATCATACTCTAAGCACAATTCATCAAGCCACATTGTTGCCCCGTCACCACCTGTAAAGAAATCTCCATATTTACTTGCAGAAGCCACTATTAGCAGATACTTTGGTGTTCTGCCCAACTCTCTGTAATCAAGTTCAAGCGTGAATGGGACATAGCCATCGGTACTTTCGGCAGAAAACATCTCGGCGTATGCAATAATGTGAGGATCCTGCTTATCGAACAACTTTCTATTTGACTTTCTTGTTCTAATCTCTACCGGTTCATCCCAATCGCCAAGAGCAATATAGATTGAACATGTATCAGGCATTCCCAACATGTGCGATGTTTCATCGTTTACATTGTCGATAATAGCAGTTTGATACTTATAGAAACCGGTTAAACGAGTAGGAAATGCACTAAAAGGTTTTCCCATATCCAATATACCGTTCGTACCATCGATCTGCTTAAAATCACCTACATAAATATTTCCTGCTGCAAACTTACCTACCGCTCCGATTCCCACGAATTTAGACATAAGTTTTGCTCCATTTCCATCAGCTTTATTGTCCCACTTCTCTGAGTCGGCCGGCAATGTGTTACTATCTCCAAGAGTTGAACTCCCCTTGTTTCCTGTATCCCAAAAGTTATCCTCCCCCTCAATCCATGGACACCAGATCTTCTCATCTTTCCACCATGTATCAAATGTACCGTTCGGTAATTCAACTGCCTGACCGGTAACAAACTCTATAACCTCTCCATAATCCTCGCCGGCATATGCTCGACACTTATATGCAGTCTGTTCCGTCAAACCGGTAAGTTTTGCCTGGAATGTATTTCCGCTCTGCTCAACCATACTTGGATCAAGGCTCACCCAATTATCATTACCATCATTGATACAATACTCAAAACCTCCGGTCAATCCCTCCTGACACTGTCCCTGCAACCATGCAATCTTTGCCCATGGGAAGACAGCTTTCGTCTCTACAACAATATTTGTCGTTATAACTATCAATTCCCAAGTCTCTGTTTTACCAAGATAGGAAACCTGAACTTTGGGATATTTGAATGGATCGGAAAAATCATGAATCGTTGAAATATCGGGAGTTATTACAGAACCCTCCGGCCCAAGTTTTAGCGAAGTGATATTGACCTTTTTAAGGTTTGAGCCAACAGGAACCTGCGAAACAGCTTTCTTACTATTGGGAGCTATTCTACTCTCACCTACCTGATTCTCCACTGTAAAATAGCGTTCAATATTTTGTGTTCCTATAATCTTCCAATCAAAAGTCTGGTATAGAGATAATGGTACATGACATACCGATGTCAAATCGAGTATCGAACCAACGGAAATAGGGCAATTCGCCCCTTCGGTCACACTCACGTCAGAAACCTTTACTTTGGACATAGTGGCAGTTTCGTGCATATCGATAGTAATAGTCCGTGTTTCATTATCAATCCTCAAAGAATTCTGATTCTCAACAGCCATTCCCAATATTCGCAACTCAATATAGGGATATGGAATATTATTCTCTACACACCCCGATAACAGAGTATAAAACGCGATAACCAATATGCCGAAAAATCTTATCATCACAAATATGCCACTATTCCAATCTGGATATTAAAAACATTGAACTTATAGTCCATTCCTAAACTCTTACGCCAACCACTCTCAACTCCATTGGTGGTTTGACGCTTTCTGTTCATTTTGAAACCTGCAATGCCTACAGAGGCCTCAACCGTAAATTTATCCATAACAAAGACTGATAAACCGGGATTCAATCCTATTCTTATCTGCTGAATATCTGTATTTGTTTTGGTTAAACCACTTGCCAGGGTTCTTACATAGTCCATTTCTCCCCAACTATATTCAAGAGATGTTTCATTGAACAGACCAAATCTATGCCCACGATCAAGACCCACATAGGAACGATGAATAAGAGCAACGCTATTCAAATTATAGCCACATCCGGTCTTACCCAACTCCATATTCAAGTCTTCGTCGATATCTACATATAGCGAAGATAGGTCTGCATCAATTTTCGTATTGGAATACTTTACTCCTACGCATGAATTGGGGGCATAAAAATATGCAACAAATGGCTTTGTCGAAAATGCAGATATTTGGCCGGAAAAATCCTCTATCATTCCAAAGAACTGTGAATCCTCCGTATCGTAATTGGCAAACGAGATTGCAAAACCAACCGCAACATCGCCCTTGGCTACAAAACGGTAGTTTGTAATCATACGTCTGCGTTTACGCTCAGACTCTCGCTGCTTTACAGGCACAGTATCCATTGCAAGATTTCTTTCACGAATAATTTTATCCCACTCGGTCTGAGTTATTATACCCTCGCTTATAAGTAAATCTTTCAATGAATCGACACGATTGACTAAACGCAAAGAATCACCCTCCACAACATTCTGAGCCGAAGTTTGATTAACACCGGCAAACGATAACACGAACAATATTAAAAGCAAACACCTCTTCATAAGCACTATAGATAAAAAGCTAAACCAAGTGAAATACTAAGAATATTTATTCGGAAATTACCAGAACTCGAGGTGTATTTTCCTTCATATATCTGATTGGTAATCTGCTTGGTCTTGGTATGACTAAATCCCAACACGCCCACTGTCACCTCGGCAGCGGTGTAATCGTTAATAAAGGCAACCAATCCCGGTACAAACGATATTGCAAACTCCTGAGTCTCCTGGAATGTTCCGGTTACATCATAACCCTGACCGTTTATCATTTTGGATTTACCTCCACCATACTCTAACTGCATTTCAGTCAGGATTCCGAATCTACGACTATTACCTATATTGATGTAATAACGGTAAACAGCCGAGGCGGAATATGATTGCTTAAGAGAGTATATATCCTTCACAGAACCATCAAACTCGTCATCAAGGGCAAAACCAATGCTATCAACACGCATAAACGAGCGCTTATACGAACCTCGCAAACCTGCAGCCTGATTATCCGCAAATGAATAGCATACAATAGGCGAGGCCTTTACCGAATGTCCCCTTCCATTAACTCCCTCGATAAAAAGAAAGTTGTATCGCTTGTTATCATTTACGGCAAAGGAGACAGAACTACCTACAATCCACTGTCCCTTAGGAACAAAGGTCTGCGATTCAATGTCGCGTTCTATCTTCGATGATAATGCATTATGTTCCTGCGAGAAACCTCTCCCAGGAACAATAACACTCAATACTGCAACAACTATATATGTCAGCAGATTTTTACTCATAAATCAAAGAGAAATCATCCATATAGAGGGTACTGCCCTCTCCACCGGTGAAATAATCTCCATACTTACTTGCAGAGACACAAACAATGATATACTTCGGTTTACGCTCTGTTGTTCGATACTCCATAGGTACTGTTATCTCGGTCCATGAATCTACAGCACTCTTCATTTCGTACTCACCGTATGCAATAATGTGCTCGTCATTAACGCTAAACAACTGACCTCCACCGCTTGTAGAGTTCTTTGTCTTAATCTGCACAGGTGATTCCCAATCTCCAATTGCAACATAAATCTTTCCGATATCAGAACTTCCTGATGCAATATTATCAACATTCACATTGCTTGGAATGTTATTATCATCAACAATACCTGGAGTATATTTAAACCAGAAACTATATGCCGATGGTCTGCACTCAAATGGACGTCCGAAATCCAGAACACCATCAGTTCCATCGGTAGCAGCATATTTCCCTACAAACATATTACCTGCAGCAAACTTACCAATCGCTCCAAGACCCACGAATTGCGAAACCATCTTGGAAGATTTAGAGCCGGTTGATCCGGGACGAACATCAGAATCCGGATTAGTTACCAACTTCTTCATTGTGTTAGAACCATGGTTTCCACAATCCCAGAACAATGAACCATCCTCGCTTGACAATGTTAAAGCATCAGAATTTGCACCCGAAACATTCGATGCCCAATACTCAAATCCACTATTTGGAAGCTGAATTGCATCCTCGGTAGTAAACACCTTTGTAACCATACCGGCAATACCATTATCAACCGCACGGTATTGATATGCTGTCAATGGGGTCAAACCGGAAATCGCAGCGGTCAATGTTATTCCATCCTCGGCATTTACATTAGCACTAACCGTTGTCCATGTATCTGCACTGATCTCTTTATACTCAAAAGTATATGGGCCCTTTGCCTCATCAGGACTAACAATCTCACCCTTTAGAACTGCTCTGTTTGAATACACTGTTCCCAAATCAATACCAAGAGCGGCAACAGTTGCATCGCTGACAACAAAGTTCAATGGAATCTCGGTCACGTTGTTACTTGCATCGGTCACCTTTAAGTTAAATACAAACTCCCCCTCCTCGGTAAACCACTGCATAAACTCATCGCTAAATACCAATTTGCCCGATGACTGTCCATTAGTTGCATTGTATAGGTAATCATTAAATGACAAACCCACTGCATCCAATGCTGCCTTTTCTGTTTCTGACAATTTATGCATATCATAGCTTGATACTGTTGCATCCAAACCATTCATCCGGGCAAAGACATCGCTGGTTACGGTAAAACTCTTCAATTGCGATGCCGTTGTCAACCAAACTACTATTCTTGAACCGTTATTAGGCTCAAAATAGATTGGTGAATTGATGTCAAAAGCCTCTCCTCCTGACAAACGGGGGCGCTCTACAATCTGCAATGAGTTATTTTTGTTAACAACCTGCTCATCTATCTCAATATCAATGCCGGCTCCTCCCTCCTCTGGTTTAACCGGCTCTGAATACTTGATTGTAACACCATACTCTGTAGCTGCCTTGGCATTGGTAATTGTATATGAATACTCATAATCCTCATTAGTCAATGTCTTAGCTGTAAACTTCATTGTAATGTTGCGGGTTGTGTTATCATCATCAAACATGAAATAACCTTTACGCAATGTTGTATCCGTATAGATCAAACCATACTGAGTATCCTCGGTTGTAGCCAACACCTTTGCCGAAGCAATATCAAAGAAACGCTCCAAAGAGGCATCGAAATCTACACTCAAAAGGGTATTGGCAATATTACATGTCAATGATACACTCTTAATATCTCCCTTCTCAATAATAAAAGGTATTGAACCTGTGTAGTATGGTTTATCAAAACCTGCATGTGTCAATGTTCCGGCTGTTACCGACAACATATAGGCATCAGACATCAAAGAGATTTGTGCAGGTACCTTGTCCATCCCCTCGTAGAGACGGACAAGTTTACTATTTGAATTGTAAATTCTTACCTTAGCACTGCTATTCAGCTCACTCAAAAGCTCTTCATTAGTAATAATAGCTCTTGAATCGGTCTCAATTGCATCGTCGAACTTTAAGTTCAACATTGCAACACCATCACCACTTTCACCATTCAGCTCACGCTTCTCACTCGCACAAGCTCCCAATAGAAGGAGTACCGGCAATATATATGTATATACTTTTCTCATAACCTGTATAATTATTCAGTTACAGTTATCAGCAATAGTGTCTTCTTGGTTGATTGATCATTAGAGTCTGTTACAGTAATAACGAAGTTATGATCTGCAGCTCCATATATTCCCAAAAGTTCCAAGAAATTAGTGATATCGAAAACAACATTATTGGTCGATGTCACCTCCTCGCCTACAGGGAATTCCAAACTGCTCAATCCATTACGTAACTCGCCCGGATTTGCCAAACTAAACTCGGTTGCCAAACCAACTCCCGTCAAAATTTCTTCGGTCAATGTTTCAGAATTGATCTCTACATAAATATCCTTCAATGTAGTGCCCTCGGCCGATGAAATCAACACCTTTAACGGTTTACCATCTGCTATGAACTGTGATGGATACTGAGCCTCATCAATATCAAATCCATCTCCTACGATTGTTGGCTTAGCAAGATCGCCAGGAACGGTACCGGGCTCATCATCGCCTCCTACTCCAGGATTCTCCTCCGGCTCATACTGATCAGGTTTATCCTGAATATCCTTCTCGGGAACTTCAACGCTAACGTCGCCCAAATCAACCAAAGTACATGTTGCATCAACTACAAATGTCTCACCTCCGATAATTACAGTTCCAAACTCAGCCAACTCACCCTCCTCAATCTTCTTAAGCGAGTAAGTAATCTGATGAGCCTCTCCTGCCTTTATTCCGGCAATCTGTTGTGTTGAGGTAATATACTGACCGTCAACGGTACCCGTTAACACAGCAATCAATGTATTCTCGGTATCGGCAGCCTTAAAGTATCCTGTAGCAGTGGGCTTCGTTGCCAAGAAGTCCAAGCTACCGTTACCAACGGTAACATTTACCTTAACATCCAAATCCAAAAGGGCTTTTAAATCCTCGGAATAACCAACATTAACCTTTATGTTTGCAAAGTAACAAACCAAAGTCGAAACCTCGGTCAATTTATTTTTTTCTATGGTAAAATTCTCTACTCCGTAATAATATGGTGCATCCCATGCTGCATCCTGCAAATCCGGTGAATATGCCTCAACAGAATATGAACCAACAGGCAACGTTATAATTTCAGGCATCTTTGAGTAGCTGCTATACTCGGCAACCACCTCAGATCCATTCAAAATTCTCACTACGAAATCTGCAGTACTCACAGCTCTCGACTCTACAGAGACAAGCGGAGAGACCAATTTCATTGTTCCAAAAGCATCGGATGGCAACTCATGCTCATATTTCTCCGATAGATGCGAACATGCTGAGAACGAACAAACAAGTCCGACCAACAATACAAATATACTTAACAATCTCTTCATAATATTTTCCATTACTCAGTTACATTAACCTTCAATACGGTAGGCGAAGTTGCCCTTCCATAGTCATCGGTAACTACCATCGAGAAGCTATATGAACCCACTGCCATATTTGCCAACAAATCGACAAACTCCACATAGGCCATTTTTTCACGTTTGGCATCCAATCCTCTCATCTTTAATCCCTTCATTTCAAACAAAGACTGTACAGTCGACGACACCAATGAAACCGACTCATCACAACCTAAAGTTGTTGCTGTGGCAGAACTCAATGTCAACTTGCAATCCTTAATTCCTCCATCCGCAATAATCGTAAATCTCAAACTCTCGACAGGAGCCGCCTTACTGAAAGAGACAGTGCTATTTGACTCAAAACCGATAACCTCAACAACCGGCAAATCAACTACCGGCTTATCCGATGCCACCAACTCTACAGGAACAACATCAATCTTATCATCATATTGAACAATAATTTGATTTTTGGAAGCATCAACATCAAGATTCAATGTGTATCCTGTTTTAGCCGCAATCTCCAGATTCTCAACAATAGTAGCCTCAACAGTACCTCCCTGTCTTGTTCCTGTCCACACTAGATTTGCTGTTCCCGGACGAATAAACAGAGGAGTTGCACTTGACAATGGCGACAAGATTACGTCATTTCTTCCATCCACTTTGATAGCCAATGAACCTGCAGTGAAATACTCACGAAAATCTTCAGAAACTGTTGCCTTTACAAATGAATTCTGTAAAGAGGCAGTAATCTCGACAATTGTTGTTTCGTCAGCCTTAATAGTAAAAGATTTGGTTCCGCTAAAGTAAGCTTTACCCTCTCCCTCATCTGTAATTGTTCCACAATTTACCTCGATTCGGTAATCACCGGGAGCGAATTGCGAACCGGCTTCGAAGTCATCCACGCTCTCCCACTCCGTCAACTTGGTTTCAACATCGCTGACTACTGAATACAATGTCATACTGAAATCGGAAATTGTAGGAAGTGTGATAATTTCCGACAAGTCATAATCTGCACGACTACTAACATACTCGCTTTCAACCATATTAAAAGCTGCATCAGTCGTGACATTCACATAGAGACCGGCATCTCTATCTGAATAATCATTTTGCGATTCGCACCCGAACATAAAGAGCACCAATGCAAATAAAGTAGAAATTCTTTTTACCATAAATACTTATTTTCTATACAACACAAAGCCTATAGCAAACTTCGTGCCAAAAGTATTTATGATAAAAAGAATTTTAAAAATTGGAACCCTATGAACCTAACAACGAATTAACAAAAGCCTCTCTGTCAAACAATTGCAAATCATTAATTCCCTCACCAATTCCAATATATCTTACAGGTATCTTAAATTGATCCGAGATTCCCAAAACAACACCGCCTTTAGCGGTTCCATCCAACTTTGTAATAGCCAATGATGTTACCTCGGTTGCCTTAGTAAATTGTTTTGCCTGCTCGTAAGCATTCTGACCTGTCGAGCCATCAAGCACAAGCATTACATCGTTTGGTGCAGTAGGAACAATCTTCTTCATTACATTCTTAATCTTTGAAAGCTCGTTCATCAGATTAATCTTATTGTGCAAACGGCCTGCAGTATCGATAATGACCACATCGGCTCCCATTGCTTTTGCCTTCGACAATGTATCATATGCAACCGAAGCCGGATCAGCTCCCATTCCCTGCTTAACTATCGGCACATCTACTCTATTTGCCCATATCTCCAACTGCTCCACAGCCGCAGCTCTGAATGTATCGGCAGCACCGAGCACAACACTCTTGCCTGCCTCTTTGAAACGCGCAGCCATTTTGCCAATGGTTGTTGTCTTTCCAACTCCATTGACACCCACTACCATTATCACATACGGGTCATTACCACTCCAATTATCCTGATTATTCAGAAGCTCATTCTCCTCAAGAAGAGCAACAATCTCTTCACGAAGAACCCTGTTCAACTCCTCAGATCCAACATACTTATCACGAGCAACACGCGCCTGTATCCTGTCAATGATTCTCAATGTAGTATCCACTCCCACATCCGAAGTTACCAGAACCTCTTCCAAATCATCAAGCACATCATCATCAACTTTAGTCCTACCGACAAGAACTCTTGCAATCTTCGACAAAACACCCTCTTTGGTCTTTGCCAGTCCACGCTTCAGGTTAGCATCATCGGCATGCGTTTTACGCTTGAAAATATCAAAAAATCCCATGTCTATTATATTTAAAAGGGGTTAACTTAAATGCTAACCCCCATATTTTATCAATCCTCGTATCTTACAATCGTTTGATCTCGATCCGGGCCAACAGATACTATCTTAATTGGCACCTGAAGCTGATCTTCCAAGAATGACAAGTAAGCATTATACTCCTCAGGGAATTCATTCTCGCTGGTCATTTTAGTCATATCTGTTTGCCAACCCGGCAACTCCTCGTAGATTGGCTCAACCCCCTCGGTAATATCAAATGGAAAGTCCTCGGTTATAGTTCCATCATTCAACTTATAAGCAACACACGCCTTGATAGTTTCGAAGGTATCCATAACATCGCTCTTCATCATAATCAACTTGGTAACTCCGTTAATCATGACAGCGTACCTCAATGCAACCAAATCAATCCAACCGGTTCTTCTTTTACGTCCTGTTACAGAACCAAACTCGTGTCCATATGTACACAACTTATCTCCAACCTCATCAAACAACTCTGTCGGGAATGGACCTGCTCCTACACGAGTACAATAGGCTTTAAAAATTCCATAAACATCTCCTATCTTATTGGGAGCAACACCCATACCTGCACAACTTCCTGCACAAATTGTCGAAGACGAGGTCACAAAGGGATATGAACCGAAATCAACATCAAGCATTGTTCCCTGAGCGCCCTCGGCCAATACTGATTTACCCTCTGCAATTGCCTTATTGATAACATGCTCGCTATCTACCAAATTGAACCGCTTTAAATACTCTACTCCACTTAACCACTCCTTCTCAAGTTCGGTAATATCGTACTCGTAGTTCATTGATTTAAGGATTGTCTCGTGTTTGCCTTTAGCTATTGAATACTTCTCCTCGAAATTATATAGAATATCACCAACTCTCAATCCATTACGGCTAACCTTATCAGTATAGGTAGGTCCGATACCCTTTCCTGTAGTTCCAATCTTCCCTGAACCTTTAGCAGCCTCGTATGCAGCATCAAGAACTCTGTGAGTAGGAAGAATCAAGTGAGCCTTCTTTGATATGTATAGACGCTTAGTCAAATCGTGACCACTTGCAGCAAGTGCCTCTGCCTCCTGTTTGAACAACAGCGGATCCAAAACGACTCCATTACCAATAATATTAACCTTACCTCCTTGGAAAATTCCTGAAGGAATTGAACGAAGAATATACTTCTCTCCATTGAACTCCAACGTATGGCCGGCATTAGGACCACCCTGGAATCTTGTAACTAAATCATACTTGGGAGTGAGTACGTCCACAACTTTACCTTTTCCCTCGTCACCCCATTGCAATCCTAATAAAACATCTACCTTCATGATTATATCTTCTGTTTATTGATGTGCAAATTTAATCTTTTTTGCATTTCTTACATAATCCTCGCCCCAAAACTTTTTGATTTTCTAAAACAAAGCCATATTCGGAGCGACATTCATTAATCAAACTTTGCCATACAGGCAATTCCACATTAAAGAACTTACCACAAGCAACACACTGCAACACCAATTGAGGAGAGTTGTTATCGGCTTTACCATAAACAACGTACCCTTTATCCAATTGCATCCTTACCGCTAAATTCCATTCACATAACAAATCCAATACATTGTATAGAGTTGCTCTACTAATTCTGAAGCGCTTTTGCTCAAGTCTTTGCAACAACTCTCTCACACTATACATTGTATCGGAATCATATATCAACTCCAAAACCGCCATTCGCTCGGGCGTATTTCTCATCCCCCTATACCTCAATTGTTGCAAAAACCGCTCTCGAATCCGAGAGTATTGCTCTGTTCCTCTATTCATGAAACTCTATATGCTCGGCATACACTTTGCTATCCATAAAAATCTCGGCCAATTTGGCAAAATGATCCTTCTGTTCTGTTGTCAAGTAATGTAACTCTCCCCCCGTAGTTATTCTATCACGCATCTCGACGTGTCTTTCTAAATAATCTTGTAACGATCGAGCCACAGTCTGCCCCTGTGAAATTAACGATACCCCTTTAGGTAGGTGTTTTGAAATCAATGGAGCTAAAAGAGGATAATGAGTACAACCCAGAATAATTGTATCTATTTCAGGGTCTTTTTCAAAGAGTTGAACAATGTATTTTCTTACAAAGAATTCAGCCCCTTCACCATTAAACTCATTATTTTCGACCAAGGGCACCCACATAGGACATGCCACCTGTGATACGGAAAAAGTTTGTTCTCCATGTAACTTGGCTATTTCCAAAGGGTATGATGCCGATGCCACCGTGCCACGAGTTGCAAAAACTCCAACATGACCATTCTTCGATACCATTGGCAACTGCTCTACTGTTGGTCTTATTACACCTAAAACCCGACGCCCAGAACCATAATGCTGCAAATCATTCTGTTGAATTGTCCTTAATGCCTTTGCAGAAGCTGTATTACACGCCAATATAACCAAAGGACATCCCAACTCAAAAAGATGCTCTACGGCTTGTGAAGTGTATGAATACACCGTTTCAAAGGAGCGTGTCCCGTATGGTGCTCGCGCATTATCACCCAAATAGATATAGTCATAATGCGGCAAAAGCTTGACTATCTCTTTTAGGATAGTCAAGCCTCCATATCCGGAATCAAAGACACCGATTGCTCCTCTTGTTAGAGAGTCTGACATCGGAGTTTTCGATTATTAGATTCCAAGTTTAGCCTTTACCATTGGCATCAAATCGATAGCTTCGGGAGCCATGTAGATAATAGCTCCTGCATCAAATACATAGGTAAAGCCATTAGACTTTGCAACCTCATCAACTGTTGTTTTTGCCTTCTCGTAAATAGGAGCCATCAACTGCTCGTTTACGGTCTGCAACTCCTGCTGTGCCAACTCTACAAAGCTCTGAATTCTTTGCTGCATCTGCATAATCTCTTGCTCCTTAGCCTGGCGAACAATCTGAGTATATGTTCCAGCCTTCTCCTCGTACTCCTTTACAGCAGCACTCCACTCCTCTTGCATCTTTGTTCTTTGAGTCTCAATCTCCTGAACCTTCTTCTCAAACTCCTCACCGGCAGTCTTGTACTCAGGCATCGATGTTACCAACTCATCAAACTTAATATAACCCAATTTAGCCTGCTGAGCATAAGAAGCTGAAATTCCTGCAATAGCAACCGCCACTACCATGGCGAATCTGATTAATCCTTTCATCATGTTTTTATTTAGTTTATAATATTAAAATTCTTGTCCTAATACAAAGTGGAACTGTGAACCATTAGCTCCCGGACGTCCCGGAACCTTATCGAATCCATAACCCCAGTCAATTCCCATCATTCCCAACATTGGCAAGAATACTCGTACTCCTATTCCCGCCGAACGATACAAGTTAAATGGCTCGAAATCCTTCATCTGCGCCCATGAGTTTCCCGCCTCAAGGAACGATAACACATAAATTGTTGCCGCATCCTTTAAAGAAACAGGGTATCTTACCTCCATTGTAAACTTCGAATAAACAGCTGCATCGGCTCCCGTACTAATGAAGTTTGAACCGGCATTTGTCAACGATCCATTCTCATAACCACGCAATCCTATATACTCACGTCCATACAAGCTATAACCTGTCATTCCATCTCCTCCCATTTCATATCCCTCGAATGGAGATCTGAAATCCTTGTTGTAGTGACCAAGATAGCCATACTGGGCATTCAAGTAAAGAACCGTATTGTTCTTTTTGTCAAGTGGCACAAATACCTTACCGTTAAACTTCCACTTATGATACTCAATCCAACGATAGCGCTCTTCGCTTGTCATATTTTGGTTCGCATAATTCTTTCCGTTAAACAGAGAGTATGGTGGGGTAAATGTCAACGACAACGAGAAATCTGTTCCCGAACGGGTATACATTGGGGCATCGATTGAAGCCCTTCTGATTGTTGTAGAGAAAGACAAATTGTTTGAAACTCCATTCTCAAAGACATAGTACGGCCAATTCTTCAAATTGTAGTGCTGGAACGATAACTCATTATATATGGTAAAGTAATCGTCAGGCCACTTTACACGCCTACCTAAACCGACACTCAATCCCCATATATTCATGTGCTGAGATTCATCATAATCAGAAGATGAGTAAGCACCACTGTTCACATAGTAAGATCGGCGATAATAGTTTGAAGAGTAACCACTCTGATGAGAATAGAATAACCGAACACTCAATGAATTTGGTTTCTTACCTCCCAACCATGGTTCCATAAACGACAAACTTAAGTTTGTATAGAACTTACCGTTAGTCTGAGCATTTAAACTGAATGTCTGACCATCTCCTTGCGGCAATGGTCGGTATGTCTTGAAATTAAAGATATTTCTCATTGAGAAGTTGGTAAAAGTCAATCCTACCGACGCAATAATCATTCCGGCTCCCCAACCTCCGGAAATCTCTACACGGTCATTACCCTTTTCTTGTAATCCGAATCCAATATCTACCGTTCCGTTATCTCCGTCGGGAACTATAGACAACCCTTGCGATAGGGCCTCTGCGTCAAAGTGACCCAAGTTTGCCAGCTGACGTATGCTTCGCATAATATCATCGCGACTGTACAACTCTCCCGGATAGACATACAATTCTCTACGAATAACGTGGTCGTGCGTCTTATCATTTCCGGTTATATCCACTCTGTTAATGGTTGCTTGCGGGCCCTCCACTACTCGTATCTCAACATTAATGGAGTCATTTCCCACAATTCTTTCGGTGGGATAGAAGTTTGCAAACAAATAACCTTGATTTGCATAGAAACCATTCAATACACTCTCCTCGGAATCAGTCAACTGTTCATTGAAGTATTTCTTGTTGTAAACCGCTCCTTTGGTTATTCCCAAATAGTCACTCAACAACTGAGAATCGTAAACGGTGTTGCCTATCCAAACAATATCATTATAGAAGTACTGATTACCCTCATCTACATTTATAACAATCTTTACCCGCTTATCAGACAGTGTAATTACACTATCTGAAACTATGACGGCATCGCGATAGCCTCGCTCATTGTACTTATCAAGAAGATCATATTTCTCCTGTTCATAAATATCAGCTACATACTTTGACGATTTCATCAGATTTATCAGGCTCTTTTCACGAGTCTTCTTCATTGAGCGTTTCAATATAGACTCTTTAACTCCGCTATTTCCGACAATCTCAATCTCCTTAATTTTTATCTTGTTCTTACGCTCCGCATAGACATCGATAATCTCAAAATTCTTATTATCAGGGTCATCACGGGTAACCACATTTATATCAACATTGAAATATCCTTTCTCCTCAAGACTCTCTTTTACCTTTCTCCGGATAGTTTCAAGCATCATTTCATTCATTCGCATTCCCCGCTCCAAATTAAGAGCTTCTCTAATCTTAGTCTCTTCCGATTTTTTCAAACCCCAGAAATTTACCTCGGACAACTGATGCGCAGGTTGCAACCTGATTGTAAGATAGGCACTATCGTTTATTACCCTTGAAAGCAGAATTGTTGCTCCAGAGAAACTTTTCTGGTTGTATAAGCGTCTGATTGCACGGGTAATATCATCACCGGGAATCTTGACAACATTACCAATTCCCAAACCCAGGCTATTGATAATATACTGTTTCTCATAATCGTCATATTGAGCTCCTCCGCCCTCTTGCTCTATATCAACTCCTGCAATCACATACTGTTTGGGTGCAGAATAGAAAACCTCAGGAACTCCACCGGAACTCTGGGCCATCACCTCACCACAAATAGCAAGCAACATTGCCGAAAGGCATAATATGTATCTTTTTACACTACTCATTACTCTCCTTTACCTGTTCGCCGGTCTTTCCGTATCGACGTTCACGACCTACAAAATTATCTATTGCAGCCTTTAACTCCTCTTCCCCAAATTCAGGCCAGAACTTGTCTATAAACATAAATTCGGTATAGGCACATTGCCACAATAAAAAGTTGCTCAATCTGCACTCACCTCCGGTTCGTATCAACAAATCCGGATCAGGAATTCCTGCAGTTGTCAACTCATTCTCAAACGCTTGAGCATCAATCTGCGATATATCGCCATGCTTATAAGCCTCTGCCAACTTTTTAGCTGCATTTACAATCTCCCAACGAGCCCCATAGCTGATTGCCAAAAGCAGTGTCAAACCACTATTTTGAGCAGACCTCTCTTCAAGTTCAACAAACTGCCGTCTCACTCCTTCAGGCAAATCCTCCTTATTACCAAGCATCTTGATGCATACACCTGCAGCCATCAACTCTTCGGTTTCACGAACAATTGCCTGGGCCATCATTGCCATCAAAGCGTCAACTTCCGCCTTGGGACGATTCCAATTTTCAGTTGAGAATGTATATAGAGTCAAATACTTTACTCCAAGTTTTGAAGCAGCCTTTACAGTTCGTTTCACCGCATCCACTCCAGCCGCATGGCCTGCAACTCGCTGCATTCCATGCGCTTGCGCCCAACGCCCATTGCCATCCATAATAATTGCAATATGCTTCGGGATTAACTGTTTCTCATTTGTTGTATTGGAATTTTTCATAACTATACACCTTCCTAAAAATCGGTCAAAGATAGCAACTATAAGTGAATTAAGAAAATGCAGAATGTGAAAAAAAACTAATTATTGCTTAGAATTACGCATATCCTCGCCCCAATAGAGTTTTTTTCGTATTGTTTCATAGAAATTTGCACCCGGAAGCTGCACAACTTTTATTTTATAATTACCGGTTGCAACTCGCACTTTATAAGCATCTTGCCTACGATACATTTCCGAATCCGCACACAAAACATAATCGCCAGAACGACTCTCCACAGAAATTTCCAGCTCAGAATCAACCGGGATTGCCATTGGCCTTAAAGTCAAATTATGTGGTGATACCGGGGTCAGCAATAACAACCTGCAATCAGGACAAATAATAGGCCCTCCGGCACTCATAGAGTAGGCAGTAGAACCTGTCGGTGTGGAAATCACCAATCCATCAGCCCAATATGTTGTAAGGAAATTTCCATTGATATAGACACGAATAGTCAATAACGATGCCATATCCGACTTCAGTATACTCACCTCGTTCAAAGCTGTTCCACAAACCTCCGGTGCACCTTCACTACGAAATTCCAAAATATCCCGATGAGAAATGGTATAGTTATTTGCCTCTATCATCTCAACGGCAGTCTCGATATCTGCCCTTGCCACATTTGCCAAAAAGCCCATCCTGCCACAATTTATTCCAAGAATAGGAATATCTTTATCTTCTACGAGCGAAGCCGCTCCAAGAAAAGTTCCATCTCCGCCAACACTCAACAACATTTCCGGTCCAAACGTTGCAATTGTTTTACCCGTATAGAGTGCCGAATAACTCTCGATTGAGATGCCAAATTGCACCAAGGTCCTAGCAGTCTGCACCTCACATATTATCTTGAAACCTCGCCTACTCAAAAGCCCCAAAAGGTGCTTAAACACCTGAGCAGAATCGGCCTTTATTCTCTTACCATAGAGCGCTATAACATTGTTCATCTTAATTCAAATAATAGTTTTCGGAGCAAATTTAATAAAATATCTATATTATTCGTTATCTTTGCTATTCATTAAGACTATAAACCATTGTATTATGTTACCGAAATTTCTATTTGCCGACAACTCACAATTCTCCACAGAACTTGTGTATGTTGTTCATACCGAGGCACCTCGCTGTATCATACAATGCGGAATCGAGGACTTCGACGATGATAATCAGATCTTCTGGATAGACGAGGAACCCTCGCCTGAAACAGTTGAAGAGTTGATGGATATGGCCCGTGATTTCTACGAAGCCACCCTTGACAACGAGGATGAATTGGAAGAATATGATGATTAAAACAAAATAACACTATGTACACAGAGAAAGATTTAGCACTATTTGAATCTCGCGGTGTAACTCCCGAGCAGATAGACAAGCAGTTGGAGAATTTCAAAACAGGTTTTAATGCCGTAACGTTAACTGCACCTGCAACAGTGGGTAACGGAATTATCCGAATTGAAAAACAGGACGAGGATATGCTCCTTTTAGCATACGACAAGGCCGTAAACGAGAAGCAGATCACAAAAATGGTACCTGCATCGGGTTCAGCAACCAGAATGTTCAAGGACCTATTCTCATATCTGAATGCGGCCGACGATGCAGAGATGCCCGGTAACATTGAGAATTTCTATGCAAAAATAGAAGCTTTGCCATTCTACAACTCATTGGAAAAAATAATTACAGAGTGCGGAGAGTCATTGTCAGAGTTACGCGAAAAGGGTGAATACAAGAAGATTATGAACTATATCCTTGTCGAGGGATTGAAGTATGGCGATACTCCAAAGGGATTGATTGAGTTCCACACATATGCCGATATTGTAAGAACTCCATTTGACGAGCATTTGGCCGAGGGCGCACTTTATGCAAGCGTTAAGGGAATTTCAAATATCCACTTCACTGTATCAGAGGAGCATACCGAGAAGTTCAAAAAGCACTTAGAACAGGTGGTAAAATTGTTTGAGAAAAAGTTTGGAATCAAGTACGAGGTAAGTTTCTCTATCCAGAAACCATCGACCGACACTATCAGTATTGAAAACAACGGAGAGTTGTTGCGCGATGACAATGGCAACATTATTTTCCGCCCGGGAGGTCACGGAGCACTTATCCACAACTTGAACGATTTGGATGCAGACATTGTATTCGTAAAGAATATTGACAACGTATCTCCGGACAAGAACAAACCTGATACATGCCAATACAAGAAACTTATTGCAGGTTTGTTGGTTGGATTACAGGAGAAGATTTTCGGTTACTTAAAACAACTTGACCAAGAGGAGATTTCCGAGGCTTCACTTAAAGAGATTACAACTTTCGCAAAGAACAAACTTGGATTCAAGGGTGACAAGGAGGAGTACACTATTGATGAGTTGAAGGATATGCTTAATCGTCCTATCCGTGTTTGCGGAATGGTTAAGAACGAAGGCGAGCCCGGAGGTGGACCATTCTGGGTTAAGTGCGAGAATGGTGAGCGCCTAATGATCTGCGAGTCTGCACAGATTAACCTAAAAGAGAAATCACAAAAGGATATTTTCGATGCCTCTACTCACTTCAATCCGGTGGACTTGGTATGTGGAATAAAAGATTACACAGGCAAGAAATTCAACCTTTTGAACTATGTTGCCGAGGAGCAGGGATTCATTAACTACAAATCTTACAAGGGACGCGACATTGAAGTTCAGGAGCTACCGGGACTTTGGAATGGAGCAATGGCAAACTGGATTACCCTATTCGTAGAGGTTCCATTAACTACATTCACCCCTGTCAAGACCGTATTTGATTTGTTCAAACCTGAACACCAAAATTAAAATTATGAATTTCAAATACCCACTTATCACATTGAAAGGTATTGCTATGGGTGCTGCCGACGTCGTTCCGGGCGTTTCCGGCGGCACCATAGCATTTATAACCGGCATATACGACGAATTGCTTAAAAGCATAAAGAGTATAAATATTACCGCCATTAAACTGCTATTTACCGGAAAGTTTAAGCAGTTTATGGATCACATCAATGGTTATTTTCTCTTTTCGCTACTACTCGGAATTGGAATTTCTGTTCTGTCATTGGCCAAATTGATGGTATGGTTACTTACAAACCACCCTATTCAAATCTGGTCATTCTTCTTTGGACTTATAATTGCATCAACCGTATTGGTTGCAGTAACTGTAAAGGAGTGGAACTGGAAAACAATCCTCAGTTCGCTTATAGGAGCCGGAATTGCATACTACATTACAATTGCATCGCCAACCACAACCCCCGACGCTTACTGGTTTATCTTCCTTAGTGGAGCAATTGCCATTTGCGCCATGATTCTTCCGGGAATCTCGGGTTCATTCATCCTATTGCTATTGGGCAAATACACATTTATAATGAATGCAATCAGCGAGATAAAATTAGACATAATCTTTATCTTCATTGTAGGAGCAGGTATAGGAATCATTGCATTCTCGCACTTTCTTACATGGTTGTTGAACAAATACAACAACATTACAATTGCCCTATTGACCGGATTCATGGTTGGCTCTTTAAACAAGGTATGGCCATGGAAAGAGACACTTGAAAGCTATATTGACAGCCACGGTGTAGAGCAGGCAATTACAGAAAGAAGTATTCTTCCAACTACCTTCGAGCAGATTTCCGGAACTGATGCCCATCTGATCGAAGCTATACTGTATTGCATTCTTGGTCTTGCCATTGTTGGTGGAATTGAGTATATCGCTAAAAAAATAGCAAAATGAGAGAGTTTGGATTGTTAGGATTTCCATTGGGACACTCATTCTCGAAAAAATACTTTTCAGATAAATTCGAGAAGTTAAAGATTGATGCAACGTATCTTAACTTTGAGTTTGAGAGTGCCAACGACATTCTATCGATAATTGCAACCCATCCAAATTTAGAGGGTTTCAATGTAACAATCCCTCACAAACAAGCCATCATACCTTTATTGAATAAGGTAACCCCCGAGGCAGAACAGATTGGAGCCGTAAATTGCGTTAAAATAGAGCGCAACGAAACCGGCTTAAATCTAATCGGACACAACACCGATGTAATTGGTTTTGAAGGGGCATTGAGAAACTTTTTAGGCATGAACGAACCTAAAAAGGCTCTTGTTTTAGGCAATGGAGGCGCAGCAAAAGCTGTTCGCTACGTTCTTGCAAAAATGGGAATATCATTTCTGACTGTATCACGTAATCCACAGAAAGACAACGAAATAAGTTACAATGAGATTCCCTCGATCATTGGCGAATATAAATTAATTGTCAACACCACACCGCTTGGCACATGGCCCAATGTCGATTCATGCCCCAATCTTCCATACGACATGCTGACTACCGACCATTTTCTGTTTGATTTAGTCTATAATCCACAGATTACAAAGTTAATGAGTCAAGGTGAAAAAATTGGTACAAATGTCTGCAACGGACATGAAATGTTGGTCTTGCAGGCCGAGGCAGGTTGGAAAATTTGGAACGAAAAATAAAAATTACTACTTTTACGCAAACGTTTTAGAAGAAAAAACTATAAACTATGAGTGGACTAAAAATTGTTGTTCTCGCGAAGCAGGTTCCTGACACACGTAATGTGGGAAAGGACGCCATGACTCCGGAGGGAACTGTAAACAGAGCGGCTCTTCCAGCCATCTTTAATCCCGAGGACCTGAATGCACTTGAGCAAGCATTAAGACTAAAAGATCAAAACCCGGGATCAACTGTATCTATTCTAACCATGGGCCCCGGACGTGCAGCCGATGTTATTCGCGAAGGTCTGTATCGAGGTGCCGACAACGGTTATCTATTGAGCGACAGAGCATTCGCAGGTGCTGACACTTTGGCAACATCGTACGCATTGGCAACAGCAATCAAAAAGATTGGTACTCCTGATTTGATTATCGGAGGTCGTCAGGCTATCGATGGCGATACTGCACAGGTAGGACCACAGGTTGCCGAGAAACTTGGATTGACACAAATCACATACGCAGAAGAGATTTTAGAGTGTGGTAATGGAAAAATCAAAGTAAAACGCCACATTGACGGTGGAGTTGAGACTGTCGAGGGACCACTACCAATCGTAATCACAGTAAATGGCTCTGCTGCACCATGCCGTCCAAGAAACGCTAAATTGGTTATGAAGTACAAACGAGCAATGGCTCCTATGGAGATGCCTAAAGAGGGACTTCCATACGCTGAGGAGTATGCTAAGAAAGAGTACTTGACCATTACACAGTGGAGTGTTGCCGATGTTGACGGTGATTTGTCACAGTGCGGATTGGCAGGTTCGCCAACCAAAGTAAAAAATGTCGAGAATATTGTATTCCAGGCCAAAGAGAGTAAATCTCTTACTGCAAGCGACGAGGATATCGACGGATTAATGAAAGAATTGTTAGCTAACCACACTATTGGATAAAGATTATGAATAACGTATTTGTATATTGCGAGATTGAGGGCACAACTGTTGCCGATGTCAGTCTGGAGCTTTTAACCAAAGGTCGCAAGTTGGCTAATGAATTGGGAGTACAATTAGAGGCTATTTGCGCCGGTTACGGAATTACCGGAAAGGTTGAGGAGCAGACTCTGCCATACGGAGTTGATAAACTACACATCTTTGATGCCGAGGGATTGTTCCCATACACATCAAAGCCACACACATCTATATTGGTAAATCTATTCAAGCAGGAGCAACCACAAATCTGCTTGATGGGAGCTACAGTTATTGGACGTGACTTGGGTCCAAGAGTATCTTCAAGTTTGCACAGCGGATTGACTGCCGACTGTACAGCATTGGAGATTGGTCCGCACGATGATCCAAAAACCGGAAAGCACTACGACCAATTGTTGTACCAAATCCGTCCTGCATTCGGAGGAAACATTGTTGCTACAATTGTAAATCCGGAGTGCCGCCCACAAATGGCAACCGTTCGCGACGGAGTTATGAAGAAGGAGATTCTTGATCCTAACTACAAGGGCCAGGTTATAATTCAAGATGTTGCCAAGTTCGTTCCGGATACAGATTACATTGTAAAGGTTCTTGAGCGCCATGTCGAGAAGGCCAAGAACAACTTGAAAGGAGCCCCTATCATTGTTGCAGGAGGTTACGGAGTTGGTTCAAAAGAGGGTTTCAACTTGTTATATGATTTGGCAAAGGAGATTCACGCTGAGGTTGGAGCGTCGCGTGCTGCTGTAGATGCCGGATTCTGCGATCACGATTTGCAGATTGGTCAGACAGGAGTTAGCGTTCGTCCAAAGGTATATATTGCTTGCGGTATCAGCGGTGCAATCCAGCACATTGCCGGAATGAAAGAGAGCGGAATTATCATCTCAATCAACAACGATCCAAATGCACCTATCAACCAGATTGCCGACTACATTATTACAGGCACAGTTGAGGAGGTACTACCAAAGATGATTAAGTATTACAAACAAAACAGTAAGTAAGAGATGGCAAACTATTTTAAAGATATACCGGAGCTCAAGTTTCACTTGAACAACCCGCTCATGAAGCGTATATGCGAATTGAAAGAGCGCAACTACAGAGATAAAGATCAGTACGACTATGCCCCAATCGACTTCGAAGATGCAATGGACAACTACGAAAAGGTATTGGAGATTGCCGGAGAGATTAGCGCAGAGATTGTTGCTCCAAATGCCGAGGGCGTTGATGCCGAGGGGCCACATTGTGCAAACGGACGCGTTGAGTACGCATCAGGCACAAAAGTAAACCTTGCAGCAACAGTAAGCGCAGGATTGAACGGGATGACAATGCCTAGAAGATTTGGCGGATTGAATATGCCTATCATGCCATATACAATGTGTGCAGAGATGGCAGCAATTGCTGACGCAGGTTTTAGTAACATTTGGAGCTTACAGGATTGTTGCGAAACTCTTTATGAGTTTGGTAACGAGGATCAGCACAGCCGCTTTATCCCAAGAATCTGCGCAGGCGAAACCATGTCAATGGACTTGACCGAGCCGGATGCGGGATCAGACCTACAGTCTGTAATGCTTAAAGCTACATGGAGCGAGGCCGACAACTGCTGGCTTTTGAATGGAGTAAAGCGATTCATTACCAACGGAGATGCTCACCTACACTTGGTTTTGGCACGTTCTGAAGAGGGAACTCACGATGGACGCGGATTGTCAATGTTTATTTATGACAAGAACCAGGGAGGAGTTAATGTCCGTCGTATCGAGAACAAAATGGGAATCCACGGTTCTCCAACCTGCGAGTTGGTATACAAAAATGCAAAAGCTGAGCTTTGTGGAGATCGTAAATTGGGATTGATTAAATATGTAATGTCGTTGATGAACAGTGCACGTTTGGGAATCGCAGCACAGAGTGTTGGATTGAGCCAGGCAGCATATACCGAGGGTCTTAACTATGCAAAAGATAGAAAGCAGTTCGGCAAAGAAATTATCAATTTCCCAGCAGTATATGATATGCTTTCTATCATGAAGGCAAAACTTGATGCAGGTCGCGCACTACTATATCAAACAGCACGTTACGTTGATATATACAAAGCTCTTGATGATATTGCACGTGAGCGTAAATTGACTCCGGAGGAGCGTCAGGAGCAGAAGAAATACGCTAAGTTGGCCGATGCCTTCACTCCTCTTGCAAAAGGAATGAACTCGGAGTACGCTAACCAGAACGCCTACGACTCAATCCAGATCCACGGAGGTTCAGGATTCATGTTGGAGTATCCATGTCAGCGTATATACCGCGATGCCAGAATTACCAGCATCTACGAGGGAACAACACAGTTACAGGTTGTTGCAGCTATACGCTACGTAACCACCGGAGCATACCTTAATGTAATGAAGGATTTCGAGGCTCTTCCACTATCTACAGAGATGGAGTCATTGAAAAACCGCGTAATGGAGATGGCTTGCAAATATGCAGCATGTGTAAATCAGGTTGTCGAGGCTAAGAACCAAGAGCACCTTGATTTCGTTGCACGCAGATTGGTTGAGATGGCTGCCGACATTATTATGTGTCACTTGCTAATGCAAGATGCGTCGGTTGCTCCTGAGTTGTTTGCAAAGAGCGCACAGGTATATGTAAACTATGCCGAGTCAGAGGTAGAGAAACACTTCAACTTTGTTCGCAAATTCGATGCAGAGCAACTCAACAACTATCGCCAATAATAGCATAACATACTGAGAATCAAATGGGGGCAAAACTCTTTGCCCCCATTCACTTTAAGTTAAATACTTATATGAACATGAAAATTATATTAGGAGCAATATCTTTACTACTATTCGGATGTTCCTACAACGTTATCGAACCCGAAAATAACAAAGGTTTAGTTGAAAAGTTTAGAATTATTGCAACCGATGCAAGAAATCAAGATTCACGAACCATACTGAATTCCGACTACTCTATGTGTTGGGAAGCGACAGACCAGTTAGGCTTGTTGAACACCTCAAATATGAGTGGAAACTACAATATGGCCACAAGTCAGGAGCAACTTTCAAATAACAACACCATTGCCGAATTTACAGCAACAGAAAGTATCCCTACCGGAGAATATATTGCATATTATCCATACCAGAAATATGCTCCCGGAGTAAACAATCCTATCCCTATTCAAACCACAATAACATACAACGGAGTAGACCAGGACTACATTGCAAAAAATGATATTCTTTACTCTGCACCCATATCTGTAAGTGATAATAGCAATGCTCCGTCGTTGACATTTAATCACCTATTGAGCGCCTTTAACTTCAAAGTAAAGCTCACAACAACATCCGATATAAAATTGAAGGGGATACGAATGTATGCCGACGTTGAGCGTAGCAGTAACGATTGTACTGCCAAACCATTCATAAAAGCATGCCATATTGAGATGAATGGGGCAACTCCACAATTGGCAAACAAGAGTGGCTACGAGACAAATATGGTTGAAATTACGCTTGCTCCTGAACAGACATTAAGTAGCGAAAACTATTTCGAAATCCCTGTAATTGTTGCATATAAAGCAACTGTTGCTCCTGCAATCACAATCATTGCGGAGACGGATAAAGGATTCTTCACCCTTGAAAAGGGGGCTGTTGCCTTCACAGCAGGAAATATATATGAAACACCTATAAATATAGATCCTGCCCAACTTAAAACCAAGGATCCACTTGTAGCACTTAACGGAACTTATTCTGTCGAGACTCTCACATCGGGAACAAACGACAACATAAACAACTTAAGTACAACTATATATACCTATGATGAGTACTGCAGCTGGGCAGACACACAGGATGGCGGGAAAACATATAACTCTGACGCATTTGAAGCCCTAAACTTCGATTACTGCATTGCAACTCATGGGAGCAATCTAATGTACCCACTATGTTTTAATTTGACCGACACAGAGACATCGACAGGCTCAGGCAAATTTAAAATTAACTGTCTGGCTGTGGTTGAACCGGGAAACACAACCACCGATTTAGGTTCATACTACGATAGTTCAAACAACTCCATAGTATTCAACTTCTCACAGGGAGGTTCAACATACAAATTCGAACTAACCCCAAAGAGTAGCTCTATCGAGGGTAGCGTTGGAACAAAAGAGATATATTTACCGGAATCACAAATATCCGATTTTGATCCAACATTCCGTTTCAGAACAGCAGACCTTAACGATGACAACAGTTATTTCAGTCTTGCTCGCTCAAAAGAGTCCGAGAATCTTATTATATTCTGGGAGAAGGAGTTTGGTAATGATCCATCAACATGCTCCGTTGTTAAAAATGGAGTCTCTATGGCGGTTGACATTAACGATCTTTTAAATAAAATGGAGGCATTCTACAAAATATATGCCGATAACATGAACTTCATTGTTGAGGGGCTATCAAATACCGACAAATATAAAATGCACATATATCTATTCTGCACCGACGGATGGATTGCAAACGGAGGTGGAGTCGATAACAAACTTGGTGCATTTTGGATTGCACCAAGTGCATGTAAACCAGTTGGCCAAACAATTGCCCACGAATTGGGACACTCCTTCCAATATCAGGTAAATTGCGATGATCCAACCGGGAAAGCAGGATACCGCCACAACATAGGAGCAGGTAATGCATTCTGGGAGATAAGTGCAAACTACCAGGCATGGAAATGTATGGTTGTGGGCAACTACACAAATTGGAACAGCGAAATTCCATATTACCAAGCAAATGCACATCGCGGATTCATGCACGAATGGCTAAGATACCAGAACTTCTTCATTTTGAACTATTGGGAGTCAATTCATGGAGAAGATTTGGTTGGACGTTTATGGCGTGAATCCGTTCCAAACGAAGACCCGTTCGAAACATACAAGAGAATTACAAACACCACTCAAAACGAAATGAACGATGAGCTATACAAATCCGCATGCAAAGAGTGTGTATGGGACTTCGAGCTGGGAAGCTATATGAGAAACATGATTGATGGATTATCGGATTATGACAGAACCACATGGTTTACCAATAAAAATGATTTGGTTTATAATAGCTATGATGGATACTATCGTCCATCGCACGACACAATCACCAAAGATCCGGGCACAAGTCTAAACCACGCGTATGCGCCACAATCATACGGAAGAAACATTATTGAACTGAATGTTCCTACTGCCGGTACAAATGTAACCATCGATTTTATGGGAATATCGAGTTACCCCGTAAATACAGGCAACGCTGCGTATCGCTATGGCACTAACACCGGATGGCGATGGGGAGTTGTGGCAGGAACCGGTAACGGAGGATGGACACCTGTATATGGCGAGATGAACAGCTCAAATAGTGGAAGCACTACATTTACTGTACCTGCAAACACCAAGAAGTTGTACTTAATTGTAATGGCAGCACCTACCGTACATACTCAAAAAACATGGGATGAGGATCTAAGTAACGACTATGAGTATCCATACCGTTTCAAAGTAATGGGAACTACGGTAAATTCAAGCGTAAACACCATTACCAACGAAGATGTGACAACAGATCAGGAATCAATAAATAAGAGCTCATCACTGTCTGTATCTATTCAGGACTTCACAAATATAACAATGTAATTACGAATCTTCATAGATTGAATTTCCGGCAGACTGGGAGTTTTCCCTGTTTGTCGGAAATTCTTTTTAGTTCATCTTCAAAAAAAATACGCAAACGTTTTAATTTTTAGTGATTTTATAATATTTTTGCGCTTAGTTTTTATTCACAAAGCGAAAAAAGAATAAGTATTTAACTTAAAATAAAACCTAACAAAAATCATAAAAAATGGAAAAACAAACTAAACTTACAGGTGAGCAGAATGTGCCTTACGAGGCTCCACTGCTCCAAGTATCAGAGATTAAAGTCGAGGCAGGCTTTGCATTGTCAGACAAAATTGTAGGAGGTAGCATCAACTCATTTAACCCTATTCCGTGGTAATCATTTAATGTAAATTCGGCTATGAAAAAGATATTTCTTGGATTAATTGCATTGGCAACCATTACCGTTGGTTGTGAGTACGAGGTAATGGAGGGAGAGAGAATTGAAACCAAAAAGATGGTTCCAATCACCGTAAACGTTCCATCAAATCAGAGTAGAGTTGCTTATTCTGGTTCAGATGCTACATTTGAAATTGGTGACCAAATTGCACTTCGCGTACACGATGTAGCAAATGCAGATAATTTAGCAGATGAGCAGACTGCATATACATTTACATGTACAGCGGTAACCGACGGCAACGCAACATTTGAGGGAGAGTTACCAGCATACGCATCAGATGTACAAATAGGAGCTAACTACCCGGCAACCCTTGAGTCATATACCGGAGAGAAATGGTGTAGAGTAAAAACTCCTATTCCAACATCATTCACACAAACAGCCGACGGTTCAATTGTTGAAGCATACGACTATATGCGAGCAGAGGCTACCGCAACAGCTATCGATGAGGGAACTGAGTTCAATCTAACCTTCAACCACGTAATGGCATTCTTTGATTTCAAAGTTACCAACAACACAGGGAATGCAGTTACCTTAAAAGGAGTTGAACTTAGTTGCGCAGAGAACATATTCTGGAACGGAGACAATAGCAGAATTCACACATATTCTAACGGAAATGACTCATGGATTGAGGTTAGTAACGGAACTGCTGCACAGATCGAAACCTATCTTGCAACTCCAGTTACATTGGCAGCAGGCGAGTCTAAAAACATTGTTATTGCTACCACCAATAACGATATGAGTGCAAAAGCACTTAACATTACCGTTGTTTGCGAGGAGGGAGAGCAGACCTTCGCAAAACCTAATGGTCCAAATATGGGCATGGGAAGCTATGCCACCTCAACCCTTTCATTAACATCATTTGAGAGTATTGAAACCACTAACCTGGCCGAGATTTCCGCATCAGTGTACACTGAAGATGTAAATGCTACTACATGGATCCACGTTTTGGATGCAGAGGTTCCTGCAAGCGTTGCTACTACTTTGGGATATACAGACAATGCAGCATTGTACGCTGCCCTAGGAGGAGAGGTTTCATACACACTGACTGATGCCTACGGTAACAAAACTACCTCACCAAAATCAGATGCATGGTTTGATGCAACAGGAAAATTTGACCAATATAACGGAGTATGGGGAACCATTACTCAAGCATCAGGTTCTACCGGTCTTAGAGTTGCTTTCTTCAGAAGAGATATGTACACCGTTTCCGCTGCAGAGTTAACATTTACAGCTACATTCGAAAAAGACAATAAGGTCATAAATCTTCCTTTGAAAATAACCGTTGTAAATAAGCCTGTTTATGTTTCGCAAGGTTCAACCACATATAACATTAAACTTGGGTACATTGGAGGATACGCAGATCAAACAAGTTCGATAGAGATTACTAATATTGCTAATATTTCTGAAATTATTGGTGGCAATGCAACAAGTATTGAAATGCAAAATGGCACCAATGAATTCCAAACATGGTCAACACCTGACGGATGGTTTGGAGATGGAACAATGGGACATAATGCCAATGCAGTTGCTTGTATGAAGCCAAATTCAGATGGTTCATTTAGCTTCATTTGTATGTATCCTTCATGCGTAGGAGGAGAGACCGCTTCATGTACATATCGCTACTACAACAGCGCAACTCTTAAATCATACGATGTAATAATCAACGTAACTATTGAGACTCCTGCTGCAGTTGATTATGATATTGTTGGCACGTATAATTATGCATTTAATGCAAAATATGTGGCAGGCGACCATTATGGTGATGTAAATCAATTTACTATTCCTGCAGAAGATTGGACAGCTATTACCAATGCTTTAGGTGCAACTCCTGATCTTGTAAAAATGAGTAAGAAGGATGGAACCAATACAATATTCCAGAATTATACTGATGGTTGGTTTGGAGCAGAGGGAGCAATTGCATGGGGCACCGGCGCAATGGTATATATGCAACTAACAAATCCGATATCTGCCTCATTCAGTGGACTAGGTACATTCTATACGGGATTAACTGCCGGAGACATTGCAACATGTACATATCGCTACATTAATACAAGCAATAACAAAGCTGTTGATGTAACATATTCCGTTACCATTGTTACGGAGTAGATCTAACTCCAAAACATTCTAAATCTTAATGGGGGAGACTTTGAAGCCATCCCCCATTTTTTATCAACAACTTTAAATCAAAATCCTTTTTAAAACCTTTAGAGCAAGGCGGCGAAGGGCTCCGGGCATGGAGTGCCATAAGCGGGCGTAAAGACGCAAAGCTTTTGAATTGGGATTGATGGCCTTGCTCGACTCTCCATGATAGATCAGTGTCACAACTCCCAATATATCACAATAATGGCAACTCTCTTCTGCATAGTATGAGCCATCGCCACGCAAACAATATTCGCCATTATTATCGGGCATACCTATTATTCGGTGTAGAATGTGACGGCCATTATACTCAAACAGCACAATATCATATTTTGAGATTTGCGATTCACTCATTACCGGGCTTACCGTTACATAATCCTTACCATTTCGCAACAATGGGAACATTGAGGTTCCATTCAGTTTAAACCTTACAGGTCGCCCCCGCTTTAACTCCTGTGCAACCCACGCAAAAAACAAATCATTAGGAACTATTTTTTCTGACATAGCTACTCTCCGAATATTGTTTTACATGACAATTCCGCGGCTTCGGTATTGGGCAGGCACGCCAAATGATAGACGGGGGCTTTCAAGATTATTTCCCCAAGGGTTTTACTGATTCCATCATACAAATCTTCATTGTATGCAAACTGAGGTGGAGCTGAAGGGTGCAAAGCACTATATGCCTGCAACACATTTAATCTTGTAATTTTGTTGTATGGAGCTTGTGATAATCGCACACAGCCCGCCAATTCGTAACGTTCAGTACGATAACATGGTGTCTTTCCGCTCCATGGTGAGCCATAGACCCAAACCTTACCATCAATCTCTCTAACAATCGGGCTGTCATCGTTTAAGAGCGAGGCCCCTTGTATTGACTCTTGCCACAAGCGTGTATGTGTGCTTTTACCTGTTCCGCTCTCGCCCAAAAAGATTGTCACACGCTCTTTATATAGAATTGCGCTACTGTGTATGGCAACTGCTCCATGTTTTGACATAAAGATACCCAAACCTATCCATAGCACAAAACGCAACATATCGTGGTCCAAATTTCCCGATATAAAGAAATTATTCTCTGAAACATTCCACAAATAGAGGGGCTCCGCATCAACCGGAACCAACTCCAATCGATACCCGGTTTCGGTAGTTCCAAATCTTCCCGAAACATTTACATCGTGATATACAAAATTGTACTCAACATTCTTGTACTCGGGACAATCTGTTCCACTCGAAAAGGCTATATCACTCTGAGCATCGACATGAGTATCACCAAGATAGAAGTATTGAAATCCATCTACCTCCTTAATTGCCTGTTGTAATTTTTCGTCGGCAAGTTCAAGTATAAAGTCGGCTATTCTAAATTTCATTCAATCTCTATTTATCAAGCATTAATACTCTGTCACAATAATTTAACGAACTGTCACGATGTGCAATAGAAAGGATCGTCAATCCCTTAATCTCCTTACGAAGCGCACTGATTGTTTTATTGATTCGCTCCTCGGTGGCATTATCCAAGGCCGATGTTGCCTCATCAAAAAAGAGCACCTCCGCACCTTTATATAAAGCTCGGGCAATTCCTATACGTTGCTTTTCTCCGCCCGATACAACTGCTCCACATTCACGCAACGGAGTATCAACTCCCTTGGGTAACTTTGCCACCATATCACCCAACTCTGCCAATTGTAACACACGCCCCAGTTTCTCTGTATCAATTGCTCCCTGAACACCCAATGCAATATTTTGAGCCAAGGTGCCATCGGTCATAAACAGCTCTTGTGGCACGTAACCAATTTTTCTGTGCCATGCAGCTCTGCTATTGGCATTCAACTCACAATCATCGATTAAAACTCTGCCCTGCTGAGGCTCAATGAATCCTAAAAGTATATTGAAGAGTGTCGATTTCCCCGAACCACTAACTCCCTTAATTCCTAAATATTCACCCTTTTCAATTCGCAAAGAGAAATTCTCAAACAATTTTCTATGTTCCGGATATCCGAATGACAACTGCTCCACGGAAATTGCATCATTAAAATTCAACTCTTCTATTTCATGGGCAACAGCTCCCATTTTTGCGGTACCGGCAACACCTTGTTCGATTATCTCTAAAGTTGGCAAAGCATTGTTCATTTGAGTCCATGCCGATAATATTCCACGAAGTGCCGGCAAGAGTCTGAACGAGGTCGCCGCAAATATCGTTAGCAATTCAGGCGCTGTATCGGTGTCAAAGGCAAGTAGTAGAGTAAGTCCCACAATTATTGCCAATTCGGACAATGATGCAGGTATTCTCATAATGGCTCCCAACCTTAAATGGCTGTCGGTTATTTGGTCCATACCCTTAAGAAAGGCTCGCTGCATGGTATTTGCACCTTGATTTACCTCGATCTCCGCATACCCTTTGAATGTTTCGGAAACAACTCTTCCCTGCTCACGCATGGCATTCAACTCCTTTTCGCCAATCTCTTTTATTTTGCGTTTTACTCCAAACCAATAAAAAAGTACGAAGGGAATAAATGCTCCATAGAGCATGGCAACTATCAAAGGTTCATAGATTACCAATACAACAGTAACCATCAGGGCCAACAAAACATTCCCTGCAAACTGCAACATTGGGGCTAACAAATTCTGGCTGAATGCAAAGCAATTATAATTGATTTCATGACCCAGATTTATACTACCCTTCTCTCTGATATATAACAATCCCTTTGAGTAGTGTGCGGAGAATATTGTAAAACTCAACCGCTTATAGAGTTTCAAGAGAAATTTATTCTGACCAAAGGCCAAGCACATAGTTGCGATATTCTTCACAATTACGAACAGGGCCACACCTCCACATAGCCACAATCCATTGGTACCTATGGAATCGCCATTCAATATTTTAAAAAGCAGTGGCAAAAGCGCAGCCAACCCTGCAAAATCCAACAACGAGGTTAGGAATACAGAAAAGGCAACTCCCCACCCTCGCTTTCTTTCATCGGGTAATAATATTTTATATACTCGCTTCAGCATTTACTTAATGGAATATTGTGTATGGTCTTTTAATATGCGATACCACCGAATGGCATACAGCTTGCAACATTGAATGTCCCAACGCTATTTTCAACAATCTACTCTTATGCAAGAATCGTTTAGCCTTATATTTTAATACCCCTAAACGGCCGGTCTCTGGCAGAGCTGAACCATACTGCGGATGCAAAATCTCATTGATTATTGTATCTGCAATCTTTGTATCGGCATTTACAGCAACTTCAGAACCTAACAATTCGTTGCACAAATGAGTCAATGCATGGACAAACTCACGATATTGATCATTAACATTATCGGGCAGTTTCAAACCACAACGCTTTAAAAGGCAGAACCAATCACACAAATGGTGCAAAGCCAAACCTGTACCAAAATGTTGTGCCGCATGAAAAGATAAGAATAGTGTATTGAATTCGGGCGAGGGCGTAAGGACTTTATATTTGCCTCCACATAGCTCTGTTATCTGTGGATTAAGGTTCTTGTGCAATAACTCTTCAACAAACTTTGCCGCCCTGAATATTTCGACATTTATAAAGGTCTTATGATTCTCAATCATAACTCCTTTATAGTGGAATTCACTATGTTTCTCGGTCTTATCACTTGAAATATGAATTCCCATATCACTCATCAACCTGTCGGCCAAGCCATTTGCCTCTTTATGAGTTAAACAATTCGTATCGAGCGAGTATGTGTATATATCAATGTCTCCCCCTTCACGATGGCTATTAATGGGATAGTAGGTACCAAAACCAACGCCCTTCATCTGCACAATCCCTATTTTGTGCTCTGCATAAAAAGCTTGCAACTCATTTAACACCTCGCAATGTTTCTCGTAGCGCTGCTCCTGTCTTTCTGTATTGATTGCCCAAGTTATACGAAGTGTACGCTCAGGTTGTAACTCCGCAGGAAGTTTCCGGACTCCATCCCAAGCAATAGCACCTACCCCCTGTTTAGTTGCTAAAGCATAACATGCTCTCCAATCTCCATCTGTTGCATTGGTAAATAGGAGTTGATTTATCTCAATATCATTTAAAGCACTCTTTAGAAGTGCAAATAGCATTGATTCATGGTGGGCAAACTGAGACATGATTGAGTTAATTTATTCCAGAATATTTTGCTCTTGAAGCATGGCTATCCATTTTGAAGCATCGGCATGAGCCATATCCGACTCAATTCCATACACCTCAACCAATTTATCTGCAACCTGTTCTACTGTAAAATCAACTCCGCTAAAACTATCCCACAACATCTTTGCAGAACTATTCAATGAGATAACCTTGGTCATATTTATCTCGAAGGTTCCTTGGTTTACAATCAAACTCTCTCCGGCAATTTCACGAACTTTAAATGTTGGCTTTATCTTCATAATTTAGGGGTAAAAAAGAGGGGGACTAAAAAGTTTTAGACTGATTAGTCGCCCTCTTATTCTTTACGTTATTAAACGTAGATTTATAAATTCTTCAACAATGTTCCAATATCTGCCTTCTCCTTCAACAATGCAGGGATTGCGTCGATAGAGATTCTCTCCTGCTCCATTGTATCACGGTGACGAATTGTTACAGTGTTGTCCTCCAAAGTCTGGTAATCAACTGTTACACAGAATGGAGTTCCAATTGCATCCTGACGGCGGTAACGCTTACCGATAGAGTCTTTCTCATCGTATTGGCAGTTATAGTCGAACTTAACCATATCGATAATCTGCTGAGCTTTTTCCGGAAGACCATCCTTCTTAACCAATGGCATTACAGCCAACTTAACAGGAGCTAAAGCAGCAGGGAAACGCAACACAACACGTGAATCTTTCTTTCCATCCTTGCTCAAATCCTCCTCACAATAAGCAGCCGACATTACCTGCAAGAACATACGGTCAACACCTATCGAAGTCTCGATTACGTATGGAACGTATGACTCATTGCGCTCTGTATCGAAGTATTGAATCTTCTTTCCACAATATTTCTGGTGCTGAGAAAGGTCGAAATCGGTACGAGAGTGAACACCCTCTACCTCCTTGAATCCAAATGGAAATTTATACTCAACATCGGTAGCTGCATTAGCATAGTGAGCCAACTTCTCATGATCGTGGAAACGGTAGTTATCATCCCCAAAACCAAGGTTTCTGTGCCACTTCATACGTGTCTCCTTCCACTTTGCAAACCAATCCAGCTCGGTTCCGGGCTGAACAAAGAACTGCATCTCCATCTGCTCGAACTCGCGCATACGGAAAATGAACTGACGAGCAACAATCTCGTTACGGAAAGCCTTACCAATCTGGGCAATTCCGAATGGAAGCTTCATACGTCCGGTCTTCTGAACATTCAAGAAGTTTACAAAGATTCCCTGAGCTGTCTCGGGACGCAAATACACTTTGTTTGCACCCTCGCTTACGGAGCCCATCTCGGTCGAGAACATCAGGTTAAACTGACGAACCTCGGTCCAGTTTCCTGTACCTGAAATAGGACATACAATCTTCTCATCAAGAATAATCTGACGTAACTCTGCCAAATCGGTAGCATTCATAGCTACAGAGAAACGCTCGTGCAACGCCTCGCGCTTAGCTGTATAATCAACCACCTGAGGGTTAGTTGATTTGAACATTGCCTCGTCAAAAGCCTCGCCAAACTTCTTCTTAGCCTTGGCTACCTCTTTCTCAATTTTATCATCGTACTTTGCAATCTGCTCCTCGATAAGAACATCTGCTCTGTAACGCTTTTTTGAATCGCGGTTATCAATCAATGGATCATTGAATGCATCAACGTGTCCTGAAGCCTTCCAAATTGTTGGGTGCATGAAGATTGCAGAATCCAATCCAACAATGTTTTGATGCATACGCACCATAGAATCCCACCAATAACGCTTAATATTGTTCTTTAACTCTACACCGTTCTGTGCATAATCATAAACGGCTCCCATTCCATCATAAATCTCCGATGATGGAAATACAAAACCATACTCCTTACAGTGCGAAACTAATTTTTTAAATACGTCTTCTTGTGCCATTATCTATTAATCTTTATAAATATCCAAAATCGCTTCAGTCACATTAATGATAAAATCACCAGCCTTCTCACACTCCATAAACATATCCGAATACAAAACTCCTACCGGATAACTATATTTTTTATCCTCAAGAGCCTGAATATGCTCACTCTTAAGTGAGTTTCTATAGTGATTTATATCTGACTCTATCTCCAAGGCCCTCTTTAAAGAGACCTTTCTGTAATCCATCTCCAGGTTGTGACACATCTCATCAAGAGCTTTATCAACCATTGTAAAATATGCTTTCAACTTGGCTGTACACTCCTCCGGCATTACAACTCCCGCATCATTTCTGCGCTTGAATGCCTTGGCCAAATTCAAAGCAGAATCTGCAACACTCTCAATCTCCGACACAATTCTGAACATTGAACGAACTCGTTTTGAACTATCCGTTGCCAAACGAGACTCCGACACTTGTGCCAGATAGTCTGCAATCTGTACCTCCAAATCATCGCTTGCATCTTCATCGCGAGTAAATTTATCGAATGCTTTTTCATACTCCGATGATTTCATATCGTATGCAGCAACAACCTTTTGGAACATTTCACGAGTGGTTCTACCAAACAGAGCAATCTCCTCTTTAGCCTGGAACAGCGATGCTTCGGGAGTTGACATCAAACCGGTCTTGATATGCTTCAATACAAAAGTACTGTCATCCTCTTTCTGGGGTATCATCCTGGTAACCAACTTAGCGATACCCTTGTCGAACCACATCAATATCAATACATTCGAACTCTTCACAATTGTATTGTAAACTGCCAATACTGTCGGCATTGCAATATTTATTCCCTCTTTGTATGCTGCAATCTCTTGCGGATTTGTTAATCCTAAAGTTGCAAACAGCTTTGGATCAGAGTACATTGGATTGTAGTCAACAAAGTGGATAGACATACACAAATTGGCCACAGCCTCCAATGACCAACGGAATATGAAGAAAATCCATATTACACCAAAGATATTTATCAACAAGTGCGCTAAAGCAGCACGCTTAGCAGGAGCATTTGCCACCATCGCAGCCAGGTTTGCAGTGATGGTTGTTCCAATATTCTCGCCCATCACCATGGCCGCCGCATCCTCATAACCAATCCATCCATTATAACACAATACCAATGTTAATGCCATTGTTGCCGATGAAGATTGGAACACCATTGTAAGAACGGTTCCGAAGAACAGGAATATCATCCATGACTTGAAGCCCATATAGCTGATGCTCTGCACAAAGTCATTCACTCCGGGATAATTATGCAAATCCGATGGCATTGCATCGTTAAGGAATCGGATTGCAATAAACAATACGGCAAAACCCACCACTAACTCTCCTGTAGTCTTTCTGCTACGTTTTTCAGCAAAGAGCAAAGGCAACGCGCAACCCAAAATGGGCAATGCCAAATCACTCATACTGATCTTTCCCAATCCAAAGACCGAAACCAACCATCCGGTAACCGTTGTACCGATATTGGCTCCCATAATTACGCCAATGGCCCCTACTAACTCCATAAGCCCGGCATTCACGAAACTTACAACCATTACAGTTGTAGCCGATGAACTCTGTATTAAAGCAGTGATTACCAAGCCTGTTAAAATTCCTGCATAACGATTCGACGTCATTGCTGCAAGAATTTCGCGCATCTTGTTACCTGCAAGCTTTTGGAGCGATTCACTCATCAACTTCATACCATATAGGAATAAAGCCAATGCTCCCATTAATTTAAGGAAGATTACTATTCCGCTCTCCATAAAAGTTTTGTGTTTTCGTTTGTGGCGGTAAAATTAATAAATTTTATACAAATTCCGCAACTCAAATCAGGCCAACTTGTATATGTTGGAGACATGATGAAATCCGCGTCGCTCAAAATATTTATGAGCAGAGTGATTGTTACGTCCGGATTCAAGATAAATATCATTAATATTCATTGAGCGTAACCACGATATTGCTTTATCCAAAAGGGCACTTCCCAATCCACTCTTTCGCCATTCCGGCAGAACAAGGAGATCGCACACCATACCAAAAGGATCGGCTCCATCCTCTTCTATATCAGCCACACAGAAACCAACTATCACCTCATCGGCCACTGCTATATATACCACCGCGTCGGTACTGCTAATCTTTTCACGAATATATTTCTCCCACATTTGAGCTCCATTTGGAGCAATATATCCCTGAAACTCTCCATCCTGAAGCTTTAACTCTCCAACTCCCATTTGAACCTCTCCGTGAGATATATAGGATGGATTCTTCTCTAAATTTTCCATGAAAAGCCCCTTCAACTCTTCAATATCTTCGAGCGAGGCCTGAATAATTTTTACCTCCATAGCTATTTTTTACTCTTAAAGCAATTCAAAAATCTATTCAAGTAGTTCTTGGATATATTCTTTAAATGTTGTCGGTAGCGGACAAAAACAACTGCCAATCCGAAAATCAATCCGCAAACACACACCCAAACAATCATGTTTCCCAAAAGTTCCGAAATCCATACAGCCTCGTCGTTAAAGAGGCTCTTTGTCATGTACTGAACAAATGGCAATCTAACCTCCTGGAAGAATATCTCAAACAACGAGAAAATGGAGATAAGCAGCAAAATGAAGCCCATATTGAAGCCTTGTTTAACCCCTTTTGTTTCGGTAATATTATGCAGATAATCATTAACTGCACCTATACTGCTGTTCAAATCATCGAACATTTCATCTATATGCAAACGCTTCTCTGTTCTTTCAAACATCACTTTGTGTGAAACAAATTTTGCATATTGTGAAACATTCAAAAGCAACATTAAGCGTGTCAAGCGCCTTTGCAAGTCTGCATTACGACTCAAAACCTCGTTCAACTTATACTCATCATTCTCGCGATCAAGCACAAGACTATTCACAATAATCTGCTCATTGGCGTATGCAATTGTATGTTTCTTTGCCAGAATCATCTCCAGAATCAGCATATATTCCGGCCACGATACATGGTAGCGTGAACGCATCTTCAAATGCGCCTTCCAATCTACACCCTGAGCATCATCGCCTCGCAAACCGTATGTACCGAAAACTACCGCCATATCGGAATTTACAAGCACTAAGTCGTCGGTATCAATTGCAATATTATCGCCACAAACCTCTTCAAACGCAAGCGGATCACGGAATGGCCACTCACCGGGATATAACGACATCAAACCTATCAACTCAGGCTTATGGTGTTCCTTAATGTGTTGGATTGTCTGTACCTCATCGTAACCTAAAGCCTCAAAAGCTCCATTGTGATCGGCAATACTCTCCCAAATATCTACAAGGGTAAACTTTGTATCGCGCATAACCACGGCACTCCTGTCGTAGTGATCCACCCTGCCCTGAGAGTGTTTTATGATTTCGTTTATAAGACACTCTTTGTATCGACGACATATTTCTGGGAATGGATTACTTGATTTGGTGCTCTCTGCAACAGAATAATCCAAAGATAACTTTTGAGAATAGTTTCCTTGCACGTCAATCTTCAAATCACTGAAAATAGCATCTTTCAGATTCGCATTGATATCGGTCTCTACAAGGTTGTTATTTTTATCAATTGTTGCGGTCCAATTCTCAGCTCCATGATTTAATGCTGCCAATAAAATCAGGTGATCATTGTATAGGGCTACATCTTCGGAATCTTTTTTAACAGAAAGAGTTACCCTCTCATCTGATTCAATAGGCTCAACCTCATGGCAACATAGAGAATCATCGCCACGAACCAAACGATAAGAGATTATTACCGTTCTATTGAAGAAGAGCGACATCTCAACATATACCTCTCCCTCAACCTTAATGATAGGCAAAGGTTTATAACTTCCCCTCTTATTGGGATTAATAACCATCTCTATATGGAAACCCGGAAGAATATATCGCTTTATGGCTCTTCTTGAATCCTCGTTTGTCGATACAACCCCTTCAAAGTTATCAATAAGAACCTTGGGACGCTCAAATATAAAGCTTTCAATAGTTCCTTTTGAATTTTTCTTTACCAGGAAGTTTTTGCCTCCATCGCGAGCATCTCCCACATTACTCTCGATTCGAGAAAATTCAACGGTGGCTATATCCTTCGGCTCAGAGAATTGCAAATCATGCGGCAAGGTAAACACCTGCATAAAGACCATAGAGAATCCATTGTATCTCAACCCGGTTTCGGGCGAATCACAACAAACCTCTTTAATATTGTCCATATTAGTAATTTGATAAGATTAATTCTGCCTGCTCTTTATCTTTGCGAAGCTGAGCAATCAACTCATCGGTATTCTCAAACCGTCTTTCATTGCGCATCTTCGAAACAAAATAGAGTTTCAGCTCTTTTCCATAAATCTCTTGTTGCAAACCGAATAAGTTTGCCTCAATACTCAACTCTCCATCTTTATGGAATGTCGGCCTCACCCCAATATCAAGCATACCCTTGTACTGCAAACCATTACACTCAGCCAACACTGCATAAACTCCATTGCCCGGAAGTAATTTATTGCAGTCATCAAGCTCGATATTTGCAGTTGGGAAACCTATAGCCCTGCCATTTGAGAAGCCTTTTATCACCTTACCGCGACATGAATAGGTATAGCCCAAATAGTGTTTGGCAGTATCCACATCGCCCATATCCAAAGCTCTGCGGATTTTGGTTGAACTGATATTTACCTCCTTTTCGCTATAAGGAGTTCCCTGTTCAAGATAGAAACCCAACTCTTGGGACAGTTGCCTTAATTTTTCGAAATCTCCCTCTCGGTTTTTACCGAATCTATGGTCATAACCAACAATCATTCCCTTCATTCCAATTTTTCCAACAAGGAAATCCTTGACAAAGTCGGAATAATTCAGATTTGCCAACTCCGCTGTAAAGGGCAAAATTATCAAATGTTCAACACCTGCCTCCTGCAACAACTCACACTTCTCACTAAGCGATGAGAGCAATTTTACAGGAGTCGAGTCAGAATTTAACACATGACGGGGGTGTAGATCAAAGGTTATAACAGTAGCATGAGCGCCTTGCGCAACTGCTGCGTTGCGCAAGGCGTCAATTACATGCCGGTGCCCCTTATGAACACCATCAAAACTACCTATGGTTATAAAAGGGTCGGCAATATTCAGATTCTCTGTTCCGTAATGGAGTTTCATACAACTACTAACCGCAGCGTGACCAACCGCAAGTCTTACATATCAAACACCCCTCTTGGTATGTCAATGTACCACCACAATTGCCACAAGCCTCTCCCTCAGCTTGAGTTCCATTAGGAATATACTTCTTCAAAGCTCTCTCAACTCCGTTCTTCCAGGTATTGATGTTCTCGTTATCGAACTCCATTGCATTTACCAAAGATACAGTCTGCGCAACAGGCATTCCATAACGCAATACTCCTGAAATCAACTTAGCATAGTTCCAGAACTCCTTATCGAACTTATAAGACAATCCCTCGACAGTGGTCTTGAAACCTCGCTTATTACTAAACTGGAAGTCATAACGGCTATTTCCATCCTCGTCAAAGTGCTTAACAATCTTTCCGTGAGTAACCGATTTTGGAAGCATAATACCCTCATCATCATCGGTAATTCCGGTAAAGATCTCGTATGGACGACCATCGTACAAACCAATAAAAGCTATCCACTTATCTTTGTTATTCTGGAAACGAACCACATCGGCCTCAAGCTCGATTGGACGTTTTTCAGGGAATACTGATGGTTGCTTTGGCTCCTGCTTCTTCTCTGCCTTTGCCGATACAAGGATACCTGCTCTTGAACCCTCGCGATATACGGTAACACCCTTACATCCGCACTTCCAAGCCTCAACATACAACTCGCCAACCAACTCTTTAGTCGCCTCGGCAGGAAGGTTTACAGTCACACTGATAGAGTGGTCAACCCACTTCTGAATAGCGCCCTGCATCTTAACCTTTGCCACCCAATCAATATCGTTGGCAGTAGCCTTATAGTATGGTGACTCGGCTATCAACTCATCGATCTCGGCCTGAGTGTATTTTTTGGTTGTGTCATAACCATTGATACGCATCCACTCCAAGAATTTTGGATGGTAAACAATGTACTCCTCGTATGCATCACCCACCTCGTCAACGAAATCGGCATGCGCTCCGTTATCAAGATCGGTAATCTTTCTTCTACGCTTATATACAGGCATAAACACAGGCTCAATTCCCGATGTTGTTTGGGTCATAAGACTTGTTGTTCCCGTAGGAGCAATAGTCAAGCAGGCAATATTTCTACGACCGTACTGTCTGATATCTTGAACCAACTGAGCATCCTGCTCTGCCATACGAGCAAGGAATGGATTATTCTTCTCTCGCTCTGCATCGTAAACCAAGAAAGCTCCACGCTCCTTAGCCATAATCATTGATGAACGATAGCACTCCATGGCCAATGTGCTCTGAACCTTAACAGCAAACTCGGTTGCCTCGTCGGTTCCATAGCGCAATCCCAAAGCTGCAAGCATATCTCCCTCAGCAGTAATTCCGACTCCGGTTCTTCTTCCCTGCAAAGCCTTCTCTTTAATCTTCTCCCACAAGCGAATCTCTGTGTATTTCAACTCAGCCTCCTCGGGATCAGAATTAATCTTATTCAAGATAGCATCGATCTTCTCCAACTCAAGATCGATAATATCATCCATCATGCGCTGTGCAATAGCAACATGCTTCTTGAATAGATCCATATTGAAATGAGCCTCCTTGGTAAATGGATTCTCAACATATGAATACAAATTAACAGCCAACAATCTACACGAATCGTATGGGCACAATGGTATCTCACCACACGGGTTTGTCGAGATTGTTCTAAAACCTAAATCGGCATAACAATCAGGCAAACTTTCACGGGTAATTGTATCCCAGAACAATATTCCAGGCTCTGCCGATTTCCACGCATTAAAGACAATCTTATCCCAAAGCTTTTTAGCCTTGATACTCTTGGTAAACTTAGGATTCTCAGAGAAAACAGGGAATCTCTGAACATACTCAGTATCATTCACTGCAGCCTGCATAAAGGCATCATCGATACGCACAGAGACATTTGCTCCGGTAATCTTACCCTCAACCATCTTGGCATCGATAAAGTCCTCGGCATCGGGGTGATTGATAGATACACTCAACATCAAAGCTCCACGACGTCCATCCTGCGCCACCTCACGAGTAGAGTTTGAATAACGCTCCATGAATGGAACAACTCCTGTTGAGGTAAGAGCCGAGTTCATAACAGGAGAACCCTTTGGACGCAAATGCGACAAGTCATGGCCAACTCCTCCACGACGCTTCATCAACTGCACCTGCTCCTGATCAATCTTCATTACACCACCGTACGAGTCCGACTGTCCATCATTACCAATAACGAAACAGTTTGACAACGACGCAATCTGGAAATTATTTCCAATTCCTGTCATTGGACCACCTTGCGGAACAATGTAACGGAAATTCTTCATCACATCGAACAACTCTTCTACAGACATTGGGTTTGCATACTTCTGCTCAATACGATTAATCTCGGTTGCCAATCGCATGTGCATGTCATCCGGTGTTCTCTCGTAGTAATTCCCGTAGGAATCCTTCAATGCATACTTTGAAATCCATACCTTAGTAGCAAGGGCATCACCCTTAAAATACTCTAAACAAGGATCATAGATTTCGTCATAGGTGTAACTTTTCATCTCTAAATTTTGCTGTTTTATTTGTATTCGTAACAGGGACAAAGTTAAGAAATCAAAATAAGAAAACTCAAAAAAGTATAAACTTTTTTTAATAAAAAATCTCCAAAATAGTCAACTGTCAGATATTCAAAGTTTTCATTTTGGAAAACTTTGAATTTTTAAAGTTTTCCAAAAAGTAAATTTTCAAAGCACACAAATTACACTTAAGTAGGTATAAATCAAGACAAAGCAAGAGAAGAAGTCATAAGACTCCTTAATAAAAAAATTCCAAAATCGAAAACATTTAATTTAAATTCAATAAATCTTCGGGAACTGAAACATAAACAATCCGCTTGTCGTCATCAACATCAAGGACAAACTCATCGCCAAGTGGCAATAGCACCTCTGTATCGCTTACATTCAGTGTAAGGACAATATTTCCGGAATAATCTACCACATCATCAACTACTCCTATTTGCTGAGTATTCACATCACACGTGTGGTAACCTATAAATCTATAAATGTCGGTCGGATCATCACTCTCCTCATCGTCGATAAGCGAGGTTTCAACCATGACTGTCGCCCCCACCAATCTAAGAGCCTCTTTTTCTGTATCCACACCATCGAAGTGGAGCAGATATGAAGCGCCTCCGCGTGTTCTTACACTATCTGGCGTAATAAAAAAGGGAACCGGCCCTCCCTCTAATATAAGGAATACCGGTTCTCCTTCGAAATCTTCCAATAGAACCTCCTCACACTGTACAACCACATTTCCACGTAAACCGTGAATTTTGGTAATTGTACCAATTTCAGTAAGGTTGTCTATTGTAATCATTGCAAAATTATTCTGCTGACTCAGCCGGAGCCTCCTCTGTTGCCTCTGCGGCAGCAGCAGCCTTAGCAGCCTCGATCTCAGCCAATTTCTTAGCAATAGCCTCCTCTTTTGCAGCGCGAGTCTTAGCCTCCTCAGCCAATGTAGCCTGAGTCTTAGCATCGCCATCCTTTGCAAGAGCAGCCTTCTTTGCAGCGATCTTCTCATTCTTAGCGTTCAACCAAGCCTGGAATTTAGCCTCAGCTGTAGCCTGATCAAAAGCACCCTTCTTTACTCCACCCTGCAAGTGCTTCATCATCAAAACACCGGTGTAAGAAAGAATACGGTTAGCAGTCTCGGTTGGTTGAGCACCAACATTTACCCAATACAATGCACGATCAAAGTTGATGTTGATTGTTGCAGGGTTTGTGTTTGGATCATAGATTCCCAATTTCTCAATGAATCTACCGTCGCGTGGAGCTCTGCTGTCCGCAACTACTACGTGATAAACAGCGTGACGTTTGTGTCCGTGTCTAGCCAATCTAATTTTTGTTGCCATTTTTAATTTAATTTATTTAATGAATTAGACATGCCTATACCCGATAGGCGGGCGCAAAGTTACTACAATTATTTCAAACACCAAACTCTTTTTCAAAGAAAAATCAAATCAAATTATCTGATAAACAACAACTCTCTGTATTTAGGCATTGGCCATACATAGTCATCAATGCAATCTTCAAGTTGATCCACATGATAACGAATCACATCGAAATAGGGGAAGACTGTATCGTGATATGCCAAAGCACGCTCTCGCTCATTCTCAATGTTATTGGCAACCTTTCGTGCCTGGGTCATTGCCTCGACATTATCCTGAATTGCTGTAATATTCCTTGAAATCTTCTCTACCATCTCCATATCATACTTTGCCAACTCCTTTACCCGCTCTGCACTGAATAGTCGAGTGAATTTAGTTAGCTTCCCAAGAAGAATATCCTGATACTTCGATGCCGCAGGAATAATATGGTTAAATGCCAAATTTCCCAATACACGTCCCTCAATCTGAACCTTTTTGGTATATATCTCCATATATACCTCGGTTCTTGACTCCAACTCCTTACGGGTAAAGACGTTGGTACTTTCGAACATCTTTACACTCTTCTCTGAAACATAGTTATCGAGAATCAATGGAACACTTGTTTCGCAATCCAGACCTCGCTCGTCTGCCTCATGCTTCCACTCTTCACTATAACCATTACCGTCAAAACGGATAGCCTTGCACTGCTTAACACACTCCTTAACCACAGTATAGATAGCCTCAAGCTTTGGCTTTCCGGCAGCAATCAAAGCGTCAACCTGCGATTTGAATTTAACCAACTGCTCTGCCACAATCGAGTTCAATACCGTCATTGACTGTGCACAGTTTGCCGATGAACCAACTGCTCTAAACTCGAAGCGGTTACCGGTAAAGGCAAAAGGCGACGTACGGTTGCGGTCGGTATTGTCGCGCATCAACTCGGGGATAAAGCCTACCCCTTGCATTGTAAAACCTGACTTGTCGTGAACCTCCAAAGCCTGCTCCAAAGGAAGCGACTCAATTTTATCAAGAATTCCTGATAACTGCGAACCCAAAAAGGCTGATATAATTGCAGGAGGAGCCTCGTGACCTCCCAATCGGTGTGTATTTGTTGCACTGATTATCGATGCCTTCAACAAACCGTCATGCTCCTGAACCGCACACAAAACATTTACTAAGAATGTTATAAACTGCAGATTCTCCATTGGAGTGTTGGCCGGCGACAAAAGGTTCACCCCTGTATTGGTCTGCATTGACCAGTTACAGTGTTTACCTGAACCATTGATACCCTTGAATGGCTTCTCGTGGAGCAACATCCTGAAGTTATGCCTGCGCGCTATCTTCTTCATAATCATCATCAACAGCTGATTATGGTCGTTGGCGAGGTTTGCAGTTTCAAAAATCGGAGCTATCTCGAACTGATTCGGAGCCACCTCGTTGTGACGGGTCTTCAATGGAATTCCCAACTTAAGACACTCAAACTCCAAATCCTTCATATAGGCCTGAACACGTGTCGGAATAGAACCGAAATAATGATCGTCAAGCTGCTGATTCTTTGCACTCTCGTGTCCAATCAATGTACGTCCGGTCAAAAGCAAATCGGGACGTGCATCATAAAGGGACTTGTCAATCAAAAAGTACTCCTGCTCCCAACCCAAATTAATGGTAATCTTTTTGACACTATCATCAAAATATTGACACACTGCGGTTGCCGCCTTGTTGATAGCTGTCTCGGATTTCAATAGCGGAGTTTTATAATCCAAGGCCTCGCCCGTATATGAGATAAAGATTGTCGGAATACAGAGTGTATCATCCATAATGAATGCGGGCGAGGTTACATCCCATGCGCTGTAACCGCGAGCCTCGAATGTACTGCGTATTCCACCGCTCGGGAAACTCGATGCATCGGGCTCCTGCTGTATAAGCAACTTACCCGAGAACTTCTCGATTACTCCATCGTTGGTAAGTTCAATGAAGTTATCGTGCTTCTCGGCAGTCGAACCTGTTAATGGCTGGAACCAGTGAGTGTAGTGGGTAGCTCCCATCTCCATAGCCCAATCCTTCATTGCAGCTGCAACTCCGTCGGCCATCTTTCTATCCAATGGCACACCTTGTTCTACCGAACGTTGAACTGCATCATATATCTCTTTTGGCAAATACTTTGCCATCTTCTCACGATTGAAAACATTAACTCCGTAGTAGTCCGAAGTTCTTTCGGCAGGAGCCTTCACCTGTACGGCAGAACGCTTCACCGCCTCCTCGATCATCTTAAATCTGAATGTTGTCATATACTAACTCATCTAACAGAGTGCAAAATTACTGAATTATTTTACTCGAAGTACACGAATACCCGTACAACTACTGTTATTTATCACATAGTCGGCCAGGAAATTGGGATCTACGCACACCTTTTTATATTTCGACGAGGCGTGAAGCAACTTGGTATGTCCCTCCTCCTTATAGACAAATCCCATGTGGGTAAAATCGAGTCCCCCTATTGCGGTCATAAAAAGCACTATATCTCCATCTTTTAATTTATGCGCCATTTCGGGAACATCGCGAGCCGGGATATAGTAATATGGCTCTTGCGATATTGCCTCCTCAATAGCCTGCAACTCCTTAATCAACTCCACATCGGCATGCAAGGCTGGATAAGCCTGACTGTGAGTTGTCATAAAATCGATTCGCTTCATACCCATTGTTGTGGTGTAATCCTGAGTAACCTCGTCCAAAATACCCTTCTTCACGTTGTTATCTATCCACTCAGAAGCGTAGTGCAGACGTGACATATAACCGTTACGCACACCATCGCGGTAGCGAATCTGCTCCAAAGCCTTGCAATAGTCAGAATCTTTTGCGTCGGGCTTTCGATTACTAACCATTGCCGCCACAACATACTCTACAAAAGTGGTACAATCCACACCTCCCAAATTCACAACTAAAGGTTCCCCTTGAACCTCCAAGGTTTGAGCCTTATATGGTGTATCCATAAAATTATCGGCAACCTGACGAAACTCAGAAAATTGGGCATTACATGCTGCCAACGGCAACAACACGGCAAATACAAGGGCCTTCACAAATCTTCTCATACCTATAACTCCTTTACTATAAAAGTCAGAGCATTAATCATAAAAGCGAACTCTCCTCCTTCCCCACTTCCATTGACGGTAACAACAGCTCCACTGCGCTCAACCGAATATTGAGCATTGACTCCATAATTCTGCTCCACATATAATTTTATTAACTCATTAGTCAAAATAAATGGCTCCGCCTTTATTGTCGAAGCATTGACATTTTCGGCCTCATAGCCATTATCGATTCTATAATACGGGATTCCGGCAAACACTCTCCACTCCACTCTCTTGGGCATAACAACCACGTCCAGTACCTCATAATATGGTAAAATAAACTGCTCAATATTTATGGGCGAGAGCTGATCCGAATCTCCTTTGTTTATAAAAACAGTAGCTATTTCTCCAACATTTTCAACATATAAAGAGGTTATTGCCTGTCCCTTATAATCCGACTTAATGATAGAATCAATCTCGGCTATTGTTGGTAAATCTGTAATTAACGGCTCTGCATTTTGCAACTTCTCATTCGGTTGGTATACACCATATTCCGTATTCTGTCTCCTATCGGGAAACAGCAACCAAACCAATGCAGCAACGACAAATACAAATAGAAGCGTGGAAATTACTCTTTTCATAAGTTAATAATCAAAAATTCGTTTAAATATCAAAGGGTAACTTATCCGAGTCTCCCCAATATAGATGGATATATGTGGCCACTACATTATTCACTCTGAGTATATCGGAATCGCACAACTCATCCTTTGCATTATACACCTTGAACGAGTTATCAACACCCTCACCGGGTAATAACTTTGAAAAATGGAACTCATGACCTCGCCAAATATCACCCCGGGGAGTAACAACCTTTCTATACCCCATAGTTAATTTCATACCATCAAGCGTTACGCTTCGTGGCAAAACAGCCGCCATATCATAACTCACTCCATCCCTATCGGTTGCTGTTTGGCTCAAATATATCATACCGCCACACTCAGCCAACGCCTTACCTCCATTCTGACAATATGCACGAATCGAGGCCATCATCTTTTTATTGGCGGTTAATTCGGACAAGTGCAATTCAGGATAGCCACCGGGCAAATAAAGAAAGTCCGTCTCGGGCAACTCACTATCATGAATAGGGCTAAAGAAGGTTACTTTTCCGTAACGTTTTAACGCTTTAATATTCTCCTCGTAGTAAAAATTAAAGGCCTCGTCGCGAGCAACCGAAATTTTCAGTGGACCTCTTGGCACTCTTGGTTGAGGCTCCGGCTCTACAAACTCTTGCGTACAAATATCAATAATCTTATCAATATCCACAGTACTCTCCATTGCCGATGCAATAAGATCAGCAAACTCATTAAAACAGAACTCCTCACCAATATTCAAACCAAGATTCTCCAACGGGATTTCCAAAGCACTCTCTTGTTTTAAATAGCCTAAACTTGTAACACCAACTGTCTCGGCAGCCTGCTTTAACAAAGCGTAGTGTTTCTCCGACGACACAAAATTGAAAATGACTCCGGCAATCTTCAAGCCTGGTCTGTAGTTTTTCAATCCATACAATATTGGACCAACAGAATAGGCAACCGACTTCGCTTTAACAACAAGAATTACCGGTAAATCAAGTAACATTGCTGTATCAGCACTACTACCTTTATCAATGGCATATCCATCATAAAGGCCCATGGTTCCCTCGATAACACAAGCATCGGCAGTTGCACCATAACGGCCATACAACTCCTTTAAGTGTGAATCCGTCGAAAGAAATGTATCTAAATTTACTGAACTTCTACCTGTTGCAGCAAAATGGTGACGTGTGTCTATATAATCCGGACCGCATTTAAATGGTTGAACTGTCAACCCTTTGCGAGCCAATGCACGCATCAACCCCATTGCAAGAGTTGTTTTTCCGGAACCTAACGATGATGCTCCGATTAAGAATTGAACCTTATTCATTGTAATTCATTACTTAGTAGGAGCAAAGATATATAATAATTAGGAAAACTTGTGCAAGGTGGGTCAATTTCAGTTTGCAAATGAGAAATTA
>CAZMOG010000003.1:0-55556 GCA_964567845.1 uncultured Odoribacter sp.
CTCCATTATTCAGTAAGGCAGTAGCAAAAGTGTGCCTTAACACATGAGGACTTTTTTTGCCCTGCGTTGTTACCATGCTTAAATAACGAACCACCAAACGATAAATAAACTTATCATAGACAGGCTTGCCATTGTCAGTCACAAATAACATTCCATGTTCCGTTCCGACAACACCACCTCGCTGCCCGATATATACTTTCAATATTTCAAATAACTCTTCGGTCATGGGAACTATCCGTTCTTTATTTCCCTTACCGTGCACTTTTATAACTCTGGATGCACCATCAATGTCCGATAGTTTTAACGAAACCAATTCTGAACGCCGCATTCCCGTTATATAGGCTGTAAGTATTATTGTTTTGTCGCGCAACTCACCAAAACTCTCACCACAGAAACAAGTTCCGTCGAGCAACATGTCCATCTGTTCGGGAGACACAAAGACCGGCAACCGTTTTGGCATTTTGGGCAAGGCCACCATCTTTACCGGATTGTCATCAACCCTACCATTGCGCATCATGTAAACAAACAATGTACTTAATGCACTGAGTCTTCTACGAATAGTTTTAGGAGAGATTGTTCGCCCCGAGGTTGTCATCATCGACACCTCCCAGCGCCGAACCATCTTAGGAGTAACGGATTTCCAATCATCTATCAACTCTGTCTCTTTACAGAAGTCAACAAAAAGAAGAATATCCCTTTTATAAGCAAGGAGGGTGTTAGGCGAGTAGCGCTTAACATCCTCCAAGTATTTGATAAACTCTCCTATCTCCATTTGTAGCACTCTTTAGCCACTATAAAGATAGAAGTTTTTTTTCAGATTTCTACAATTTTTCTGAAGAATTTTTTCTGATTTTTTATTAATCCTCAGAAATCTGCATTGCCTGACGATAAACCGCCTTAATATGAGCAGCTCTGTTGCGAACAGAAGGCTTTGTAAATGCCTGACGGTCACGCAATTCTTTTACAACTCCAGTTTTCTCAAACTTTCTTTTAAACTTCTTCAAGGCGCGCTCGATATTCTCGCCATCTTTCAAAGGTACAATAATCATGGTTACTTTTGTTTGTTTTTTTTATTTTACTTTAATTTGTTTTTGCATTTACAACAACTTAACAAGTTGTTTTTGGAAAAATCGCGTGCAAAGATAACGCATTTTCCTGAAACACAAAAGAGTTTTTAATATTTTTTATTCACTAAGGATTCATCAGGTCTTTATTTACGAAATCCAACACCCCCCGAATCAGCTGCACGTAACCGTTTGCCGAAACATTGGCCGGATCGTTTTCAAGCACCTTATAGAAGATATTCAATGCCTCCTGCGTTCGATTTTCCGCATAATAAAGCGCCCCCAACTCATTCATTAATTCTGTCGAAACACTCAATTCCTCGCAATTTTCCAGCTCCTCAATCTTAGCTAAACGAATATCTCTTAATCCTCTCTTCTGCTCAACAAACAATATAACACAACCTCCTTTCTTGTTTATACCTTATTTATATATCAACTACACATGTTGCAATATTTCCGACAACATCAACCACCTTAACCTCTATTTTATCCCTTCCGTCACAGAAGGGTATTTCGTCTCTACTTATTCGCAACGCACTAAATTTAGGATCATAATCATATAGAGTCCATTGACCATTTACCAAAACCTCAATCTTATCGACTCCCGACAACGCATCTGAAACCGAGAAACTCACCCTACGAGCATTTGTACCACGGTACGTAACTTTAGGTGCAACAGTATCTATTGCCACGCAATAGGCCCCCAATATTGTAGGTCTGGCCACCAGCCCCTCTTCACATTTTTCGCTACTCATCGGACGCAACCTGTTCTTACCATTCACCCTGCACACCACACTTTTCGGATCAAACTCACCCATAAGAGTAATTTTCGCCTCTTTCAATAACGGTTCCTCGCTCTTTACAAAGCTATATATCTCCAAATCCCGAACAGTATCGACAATCACCTTGGCATTTACTACAATATTTCTAACAAGCGAGGTCTGATCCAAATTCAATTTACAACATTCAATCCTCGCATAGTTCTTTTCATCTACATGCCACAAAACTCCATCGCATGAGGGCTTCTTGGGAGCATCACCACGGACATTGAATCGCAATTCCGAACTATTCCCATTAAAATCTGCCAACTCAACCCTAACATTAACCACCGAATCCTGCTCCACACCCATATAGCCATCAAATTCTGAGGTACACCCTATAACTGAGTTCCACTGTGTACCAAAGCATCGATAGACAGTCTCGTTACGAAGATATGCTTCGTAGTCTCCCATTACGTTCACATATCTATTCTGATCAAAACTTATTGTATCCGCTTTGTACGACGAAATCAATTCATTGTCTGCATACACATTCATTGAATAAAGACCCAATTTTCCGGTCGAACCCTCCATTCTATCAATAACGTGAAGTCCTATTCCAAAAAGACCGGAATTTACTCGCAACTCCTTGGCAGTATAACTATTGCCGGACTTTACTACCGAGAATTTTCCTTTTCGCTCCTCGTGGCCATACATATCTACCTGATAAAGATATATTCCCCGTATTTCAGGTGCAAGATTATCATTTACCTTTATATAATGCGCAGAATTTATATCAAGATTACTCTTAGTATCGCGAATTTCGAAATGGAGATGCGGGCCGCCCGAAGATCCACTATTACCACTCAGAGCTATAACCTCTCCCTTCTGAAAGAAGATTGTATCCATAGGAACAAAATCCACCTTAAATGAACGTTTTGCATATTGCTCACTATGCACCAGCCTGGCAACACGTGGCTCAAACGAATCAAGATGCGCATAAACCGATGTAGTTCCATCGGGGTGATTCAAATATATCGCCTTACCATATCCTGTTGGCGAAACCGATACCCGGCTAAGGTAGCCATCATCAACTGCACGTATAGGTTTACCTATTACTCCACCCGTACGAAAATCAACTCCCCCATGAAAATGAGCAGAACGAATCTCCGCAAAACTTCCACTGAGCGACAATTCGCCGTCGACAGGCGCAACTTTCTGAGCCGAAAGCGTCATTACACCCCCGACAAACACAAAAAAGAGCGTCACTACCCGATTGATTTTCTTTTCTATCCGCATTTTTTTTAAAATTCGACCGCAAAGATAGCATGTTTTTTTTGATTATATAAAATTAAATGTTAACTTTGCCAATGATAGAACGGATTTGTAACAAAAATCGTAAAGATTAATAGTCACAGTAATCATGTCTAATTCAAGAGGTGTATTAGATACAAACAGACTGATTGAAAAAATTGACAGAGTGATTAATCTGTATGAAACCTCGCTCGAAACAATAAAAAAGCAAAAAGAGGAGTTGCAATACCTAACGGAGGAGTTGCAAAGAGTGAAGGTAGAAAACAGAGAGTTACAAGAGAGGCTGAAGAACTCGAAGTTGGCTGCTGCCATTAAAAGCGGAGAACACAGCACCGAGGCCGAAGCCAAAATTAACCGTCTATTGCGGGAGATTGATAGTTGTATTGCTCTACTAAACAGATAATATGTCAAAAGTTAGTGTAACTTTGAATGTTGCCGGAGTTCCAGTCAAAATAAAGGTTGAAAGTCAGAACGAGGGCTATATTCGTAACGGCGCAAAGAGTTTGAACAATATAGTTGCCGAGTACACTAAAGCCGGTCCTGAAAAGGAGTACGGATATTACTTGGCTTTGGCTGCATTGCAAAGTGCAGCACAAGTTGAGAAGTTGAGCGAAGAGTTAAATATGCTTAAAGAGTGCGACAGAAAGCTTGATAAATTGCTGGAACTATAGTGCACTACAACATAAATCGTTCTTTTAAAGGTATTTTCCCGCATTGTTTCAAATTTAAACGAAAAACCTAACATTTATCGAATTAGAGCGGATGCTTATATTCGCACAAGACAGGCCTCGCCTCTTCGGAGGGTGCTATGCACCAGTGGAAGTCTGAATCGAATGGCAGCTCTACCCATGTTTTTACGGGGTTTTTCTTAAACTGGAGCAGTGCGGGTTTTTTATTTGACACAAATAAACACATATATAAACAATTAAAGTAATACTAATAATGGTAACTACAATAACATCGTGCATTATCGGAATTGCTCTTGGAGCCGGAATTACGGCACTAATCATAAAATTCCGAAACAAAAAAAGAGCTGCACGAATAATTAGAGAGGCTGAGATTGAGGCGGATGTAATCAAAAAAGAAAAAATTCTGCAGGCTAAGGAGAAATTCTTGCAGATTAAAGCAGAACAGGAGAAACAGGCCGCAGCAAGAACAAACAAACTTATTATCCAAGAGAATAAGTTAAAACAACAAGAGAATGAGCTGACCCACAAAATGGAGGATGTTCAGCGCAAGCACAAGGAGCTTGAAACCCAGAAAGCCAATATCGAGACTCAAAAAGAGCTTATTGAGAAGAAAAACGGCGAACTTGAGAGACTCAAAAAACAGCAAGTAGAGAAACTTGAGGCTATTTCAGGAATGTCGGGCGAGGAGGCTAAAGAGAATTTGATTAATTCTATGAAAGATGAGGCCGAGGCTCAAGCAGCTTCTATGATAAATGAGATTATAGAAGAGGCCAAGATGTCTGCAAATTCCGAGGCCAAGAAAATTGTGATCAAAACAATCCAGAGAGTAGCCACCGAGACTGCCACTGAAAATGCAGTATCAATTTTCCATATCGAGAGTGATGAGATCAAGGGAAGAATTATTGGCCGCGAGGGAAGAAACATCAGAGCTTTAGAGGCTGCGACAGGTGTTGAAATCATTGTAGATGATACTCCGGAAGCAATTGTACTTTCCGGATTTGACCCGGTTCGCAGAGAGATTGCAAGACTTTCTCTCCACCAATTAGTACAGGATGGACGCATCCACCCTGCACGTATCGAAGAGGTTGTAAACAAAGTCAAGAAACAGATTGAAGAGGAGATAGTTGAGACCGGAAAGAGAACAACTATCGACCTTGGAATCCACGGTCTCCACCCTGAACTTGTACGCTTAATTGGAAAAATGAAGTATCGTTCATCATACGGTCAGAACTTGTTACAACATGCACGCGAAACAGCAAACCTATGTGCTATTATGGCAGCAGAGCTTGGATTGAATGTAAAGAAGGCAAAACGTGCCGGATTGCTTCACGATATTGGTAAAGTGCCCGATGATGAACCAGAGTTGCCACACGCGATACTTGGAATGCAGTTGGCCGAGAAATACAAAGAGAAACCAGATATCTGCAATGCCATTGGAGCCCATCACGAGGAGATGGAGATGACTTCACTGATTGCCCCAATTGTACAGGCCTGCGATGCTATCTCAGGTGCTCGCCCGGGTGCTCGTCGCGAGGTTGTTGAGTCATACATTAAGCGCTTGAAAGACATGGAGGATTTGGCACTTTCATACGAGGGAGTAATAAAGACCTATGCTATTCAGGCCGGAAGAGAATTGAGAGTTGTTGTTGGTAGCGAGAAGATTTCTGACAGTGAGGCAGAGAAGATCTCGTTCGATATAGCCAAGAGAATCCAAGATGAAATGACCTATCCTGGACAGGTTAAGGTTACAGTAATTCGCGAAACACGAGCAATTAATTACGCAAAATAAAATAGACATATCATGATACAAAGAGTTCAAACTCTATATCTGATAGGTGTTATCGTTGCCGGGATACTCCTTTTGAGCATTCCGGCAGCATCGCTTATTATAGATGGAGAGCTAATTAGATTTTACACACACGAGGTTTGGAGCCTTGCGACATTGGCAGGAATAACCATTCTTATTTCACTAATCACAATCTTTTGCTTTAAAAAGCAGATGCTACAAATTCGCCTGTCCGCATTCAACCTGGTCGTGGAATTGGGAACTGCAATATATTTGTGCATCTACAGCATAAATAACATCGACTCCTCCAATGGAGAGTGGCACATTGGTATAGGAATGGCGATGCCCATAATTCAGATTATTCTGACAATTTTAGCCATGAAGGGAATCAGCAAAGACCTGATTATTCTAAGAAGTTTAGACCGTTTAAGATAACTATAATGAAACAGAACCTAAAACTCCTTACAGCAGTCATCCTGTCTGTACTTTTCAGTGCGTTCAACTCATTTGCTTGCACTAATTTTCTTATCACAAAAGGAGCATCGCGCGATGGATCATGTATGATTACATATAGCGCAGACTCTCCAAGCCTATTTGGAGAAATGTACCATTGGCCTGCCACAATATGGAGCAACGGCACTATGCTCGATGTTGTTGAGTGGGACTCCGGAAAGTTTCTGGGAAAGATTCCACAAATCGGCAAAACATACAATGTTGTTGGAAACATGAACCAATATCAACTTGCCATAACCGAGACAACCTTCGGTGGACGTAGCGAGCTTTCTCACCAGACAGGCGGAATTATAGATTATGGAAGTTTGATCTATATAACTCTACAACGAGCCAAAAGTGCACGCGAGGCAATTGTAATTATGACACAACTTGTAGAGGATTTCGGATATGCAAGCTCGGGAGAATCATTCTCGATATGCGATCCCAATGAGGTATGGATCATGGAGATGATTGGAAAGGGCGAGGGCGAAAAGGGCGCAGTATGGGTTGCAAGAATGGTTCCCGACGGATATGTATGCGCACATGCTAATCAGGCACGCATAACAACATTCCCGCTGGATGGACCAACCTCAATCCCATCAAGCAAGATTGAGAACATCTACAATAAAGAGATTACTACCGTATATTCAAATGATGTTATTGCATTCGCAAAGAAGAAAGGATATTTCCCTATTGATGGAAAGAACTCGGAGTTCAGTTTCTCGGACACCTACGCCCCACTAGACTTCAGCGGAGCACGTGCTTGCGAAATAAGAGTATGGAGTTTCTTCAATGCAGTAGGCGAGGGTATGGACCAATATTGGGAGTATGCAAAGGGAACAGGCATAGAGTTCGGCAAGTACGGCTACGCAACAAACAAAATGCCGCTATGGATTAAGCCTGAGCGTCTTTTAGAGGTTACCGACGTTATGGATTTGATGCGCGACCATTTAGAGGGAACCGAACTTGACATGACAAAAGATGTTGGCGCCGGTCCTTTTGAGTGTCCTTACCGCTGGCGACCAATGAGCTATACCGTTGATAGCGTAGAGTACGTTAACGAGCGCGCCACAGCAACCCAACAGACCGGATTTACATTGGTTGCACAGAGCAGAAACTGGCTACCGGACGAGATTGGAGGTATTCTATGGTTCGGAGTTGATGATGCAGCAAGCACAGTATTCTTCCCTATGTACAGCTCCTCAACTAAAGCTCCAGACGCATTCTTCGGAGGAAGCATTAACGAGTTCGATCCGGATAAAGCCTTCTGGGTATTCAGCCAGTTGACAAACTTTGCATATACCAGATACAATATCATTCATCCAGAAATCCGCAAAGTGCAACGCGAAAAAGAATTGGGATACAAACAACAAATCGCAGAGATAGACAATAAAGCTCTTCTCCTGCACAAAGAGGAACCGACTAAGTGCGTTGAGTATTTAACAGAGTTCTCATGTCAAACCGGCGATCAATTGGTAAATGATTGGAAAAAATTATACGGACAACTCTTTGCCAAATATATGGATGGAGCTACCAGAACTATCGTTGAGGGCGAACCCATGCCTAAAGTGAGTTATAATGCAGCTCCTGAGTGGTACTACAGAGCAATTGTAGAGGATATGGGAGACAAACAACGTGTAAAAGAGCTTTAAAAAGTTTGTTAAATAGATTTTTTATACTAATTTTGCAAGCCGAAAACGTACTCAGCCGCTTATACAAGAGAGAGAGTCGCTATAATGCTGAGTTCTATAAATTTAAATAGTTTAAAGAGATGGATTTAATTAAAATCGCAGAGCAAGCATTTGCTGCAGAGAATCCCGTAGAGCTTCCAGAGTTCCACACAGGTGACACTGTCAGCATTCACTACAACATTGTTGAGGGAAACAAGGAGCGTATCCAGATTTTCCGTGGTGTAGTTATTCAAATTAAAGGAAGCGGATCTACAAAGAGCTTTACAGTAAGAAAGATGTCTGGAAACATTGGTGTTGAGCGTATCTTCCCAATGAACTCACCGTTCATCAAAGCTATCGAGGTTAACAAGCACGGTAAGGTTAAACAGGCACGTATCTACTACTTCCGTAAGTTGACAGGTAAAAAAGCAAAAATTAAAGAGAGACGCTCTTAATTTTTGTAATTCTAATAAAAACCTTGCAAGTCAAATGCAAGGTTTTTTTGTATCGCTACTTTACCCTGAAGAGGGAAAAATTCACAGAACCATATACTCTTCGTTCAACAAAATTAGGATGTTCATCAAACTTGACCGATGCCGGATGTTCAACCACGGCAATACCGTCGGAAGCAACTAATCCATTATCGAAAATAGCATTTGGAACCACGGTTATCTTGTCCAGATTATAAGGAGGATCAGCAAAAACCACATCAAATTTACGCCCATTTAGCTTCTTACACGCTGCAAAGACATCATTCTTATATACTTTCATACATTCGAATCCCAATTGTGCTGCACAATGTTTGATAAAGGCATAGTGCTTATAATTAAGCTCCACTGATACCACTTCGGCTGCTCCACGGGATGCAAATTCATACCCAATACTTCCCGTCCCCGAAAAGAGATCCAAGACGTGCAAACCATCGAAATCTACAATATTTCCAAGCACATTAAATATGTTTTCCTTTGCAAAATCGGTTGTCGGACGTGCCGAAAACGATGAATCTGGAAATATCTTCTTCCCTTTATGCTTTCCACTTATAATTCTCATAACAAAATTTACAGATGTACAAATTTAGGCATAACCTCGATATTGGAATCATTGCAAAGATTCTTCAACACCACATTGGCCGCCATTACAAACGATGGAACATATCTTCTTAAGGTTGCAAATATCATATCGTCGCCACACGTAGTGTCTCCTGAAAAGACAGCATTGGATTTATCACCTAAATCATGCAATTTCATTACCTGCATTACATAATATAACACCTCTTCTGACTGCTTTACCTGATAGTTATTGTAGAAGATCAGCTTCTGACCTTTTGTTACAGCAATATCAACAACTCCACGCGAATACTCAACAAACAGCCAATGGCTACGATGATTAACAGAAACACTTTGGATAGAGTTTGTCAAGAATCTAGTTGCAATATTCTGTATTGATACAACTTCACCTATACTTTTTAACCGCTCAAATTTTGATGGTATTGAAGAGAAAAATTCTCCTTTACACACATCGACGGTCCATGACACCAACTCTTCATCTTGCGGTGCATCTCCAAGAGTCTTTAGCCAAATAGCGGATCTTCCTGCATTAACTTCAACTATCGGAATCAGAAGTTTATAGCTGTTGGCATAGTATAGATTCACTTGGGGAAATCTACCCCCTGTAAGATGGTACCTCTCTAAAGAATCGAAAAGATAATCTATTTGCTCTTGATATGTATCGGCATAAATGTCCTTAGACAAAAGCATTTGAATCTCATTGTCTCTCTTTACAGAAAAGCAATGTCCACCCGCCGTTAGACGGATGGACAATATAGCATTTTCAGACTCTTCGCGAGTAAACGAGGGGGCAATGTAAACAAAGTCCCTCATATGTATTACTGCCAGTTACCTACGTTACCGTTTGGCTCGTTAATATCACCAACCTTCAATCCAACGTAGCGGTTCAAACGGAATGCCTCCCATTTAGACTCAAGGAACGCATTCTCATACTTTGTTCCAACCATATCCTCGAAGATAGCGTTATCAGAGATGCAAGCCTGGAACAATGGAATCTCACTACCACGCTCTGTAACCTTTGTTACTGCCTCCATATTGAACTCAATCTTCTTCTTGATTGATGGAACCCAACGCAAATCATCAGGATTTGTATTGAACTCATAGGTAACAGCCTTTCCATTAAGACCTGTCTCAGTTCTTGTCAAGTACTCCATTGTTGCGGTACGAACAGTGTCACGCAAAATGAATCCCTTCTTGATAGCCTCAGTCTCGGTCATACCAGCCTCAATCTGCTCGTCTGTCAACTCTCCGATTGACTTAACGCTCTTCACTGAATCATATTTAACAAAGTGAATCAAAGTGTTGAAATCAGGAGCGTAGCAGCTATATGTCTGCTTGTAAGCCTCCTGAGCAGAACGGATGTCCTTTAGGCGCTCAATGATAGCCTCGTATCTTCTCTCTTTGATAACTTTGAACTCTTGTGGCACCATAATGCTATCATAGCATAGATATGCCAACCACACAATCACACCGGCCAAAACAACTTGAGCCGCGATCTTAATGATGTTTCCTTTCATAAAATTGTTATTTTATTGTTTCTATTTTTTTCTCTTGGTCATGCCTATTTTTTGTATCTTTACGGCACAAACTAATAGGCACATATCGATTGCAAATTTAGTTTTTTTTTAAGATATATCATAGTAAAATTAATAATTTTTAGTGGTACAAAATCATTTTTATCAAATAGTGGAAAACTCGGTAGAATATCAACTCTCCGAGTCACAAAAATCGGCACTGAAATGTTTTGCAGATTTTCTCTGCAATGGCTCGTCGCATTCGCTATTTATTTTGAAAGGATATGCCGGAACGGGTAAAACCTCGCTTATTTCAGCAATTGTAAAAACCTTGAAATCAATAGAATATAATATTGTACTGCTTGCTCCTACTGGACGTGCAGCAAAGGTTCTTGCCGGATATGCCAACCACAATGCCTATACCATCCATAAAAATATTTATCGCCAAAGCAGCGTGGAACAGGGAGTTGAGATTTTTGATTTAGGCTATAACAAAAATCGTGAAACTCTCTACTTTGTTGATGAGGCCTCGATGATATCAACCAACACATACGATACTCCTTTTGGTTCCGGTTCGCTTCTTGACGACCTGATGAATTTTATTCATAACGGTAAAAATAATCGTCTTGTTTTAATAGGCGATGACGCTCAACTTCCTCCGGTTGGAACTGATATAAGTCCAGCTCTTGATATTACAGAGCTTGAAGCTCGTTACTCAATGGAAGTATATCACAGTTCCATGAAAGATATTGTACGTCAGGCAGAAGATTCTGGAATTCTGTTCAATGCTACCATTCTGAGAAACTTTATTGGAGAGCCGGGATACCCCAAATTATCCATTGAAGATTTTCCCGATATTGTCAAAATAGGTGGTAGCGAATTACTCGAGGAGCTATATTCATGTTATAGCAAATATGGAGAATCGGAAACACTGGTAGTTTGCCGCTCAAATAAACGAGCAAACCGATTTAATCAAGGTATCCGCGCATCAGTTCTGTATATGGAAGAGGAGCTAAGCGGAGGCGACAGAATTATGATTGTCAAAAATAACTATTTCGCAGCGAAGGGATACGATGGGATAGATTTTGTTGCCAATGGCGAGATGGCAACAATAATCAGAGTCTGCAAACATTGCGAACTATATGGATACAATTTTGCCAAGGTAGATATGTATCTTGATGATTATAATCAAGAGATCAGCAGTTGGGTTATGCTCGATACGCTAACCACCGATTCGCCGGCATTAACCCAGAACGAAAACAGGGAGTTCTATTTAAAGGTAGAGGCGGACTATTCAGATATAAAATCGAAGAAAAAGAGGTTAGAAGCTATCCGCGAAGATGAGTACTATAATGCCCTACAGATTAAATTTGCATACGCTGTTACCTGCCACAAGGCACAAGGCGGCCAATGGGATGCCGTATTTATTGATCAAGGGTTTCTGACGGAAGATATGCTTTGTGACGAGTATTGGCGATGGATGTACACCGCCTTTACCCGCGCACGCAAAAAGCTATATCTTATAAACTTTAATAAACAATTCTTTACTCACGAGGAGTGATCACAGATTACTGATTATATCGCAATGATTCTCGTTCAATACCTGCAAGCACAATTCCAAATCGGTAGGACGGATAACTACGCGCGCTGTATCGCCATCCGAAAATGCATACATATATTCGATAAATACATTGGCATTTGCCAAAACATCTAAAATTTTAGATAGCGAGCCGGCACTATTCGAGCATTGAATACATACCACATCGGTTATACGCACAGCAAAGTGAGCCTCTTTCATTACTGCACTCGCCTTCTCGACATCGGAAACTATCATTCTGATGATACCGAAATCGGCAGTCTCGGCAATACTGAATGCATGCATATTAATTCCATTCTGCCCCAATATTCTGGCAACCTGATTAATTCTTCCTGTCTTATTTTCAAGAAAGACTGATAGTTGCTTCGTTCTCATCATAATACCTATTTTAATTTACGATTATCAATTACTCTGTTTGTTTTTCCTTCACAACGCTCAATTGAGTGTGGCTCCATCAATTTGATATCACATGAAATTCCCAATACACTCTGCAAACGGCTTGCCAATCTCTTCTTCATGTCAATCATTTTGGAAATCTCGTCGGAATAGAACTCCTCGCGAACCTCTACCTGTACCTGCATTGTATCAAGATTGTTGATTCTGTCAATTACCAATTTATATTGAGGTTCAAATTCAGGCAACTCAAGCAATACACTCTCGACCTGCGATGGGAATACGTTGATTCCACGAATAATAAGCATATCATCGCTTCTACCCATAATACGGCTCATCCTAACTGCAGTTCTTCCACATGCGCACTTACCCTCAATCAATGAGCAAAGATCTTTTGTTCTGTATCGCAACAGAGGCATTCCCTCTTTGGTTAATGTAGTAAACACTAACTCTCCCTGCTCTCCATATGGAAGTTGCTCCAATGTTTCGGGCGATATAATCTCAGGATAAAAGTGATCCTCAATAATGTGAGATCCATTCTTACACTGACACTCATATGAGACTCCGGGTCCCATTATCTCGCTCAAACCATATATATTATAGGCATCTACATGAAGTTTGTTTTCAATATCCTTACGCATATTGTCGGTCCATGGTTCACCGCCAAGGATACACATTTTTAAACTTAAATCTTTGTGAGTCAACCCCCGGGCATTTAACTGCTCAGCCAAATACAATGCATACGATGGAGTACATGCCAATGCTGTTGATTGACAATCATACATTAATTTAATATGCTTTGCAGTATTTCCTGTCGATGTTGGAATTACTGTCGCACCCAAGTGCTCCACTCCATAGTGCAACCCCAAGCCTCCGGTAAACAGTCCATAACCGTATGCAACGGTGAATATATCGTTGCGTGTTGCTCCATAAGCAGACAAACAACGTGCTATCGACTCTGACCATACCGATAAGTCGCGATGTGTATATCCAACCACTGTGGGATTTCCGGTTGTTCCCGATGAAGCGTGAAGACGCACAATGTTTGTCATTGGCTCGGCAAAAAGTCCGTATGGATAGTTGTCACGCAAATCCTGTTTTGTAGTAAAGGGCAATTTGACAATATCATCGATAGTCTCAATATCCTCAGGCATAACACCCATCTCCTGCATCTTTTTACGGTAAAATGGAACATTGTGATAAACCTTGTCAACCAACTTTCTTAACCTTTTACCCTGTAATTTACGCATCTCCTCGCGCTCCATGCACTCCTTCGAAGGATTCCATATTTCTGCTCTGTTTTCCATAATTAATGATCCTCCTTAAAAGCTTTTAAACGCTCCTCCAAAATCGGATAGAGCTCCTCGATCATTCTTGATGTACAGGCTCGAATTCCGTCCTGCTCACTCCCTGTTGTATTTAATGTAATTGAACTGATTCCATAGTATAGCAACTCACGCATCAACTGCCCCGAGGTCAACCCTGGATAGCCAATGGTAAAGAAGAAACCGTCACCAATCTTCTCTGTTACATCTTTGTCATAAACCACATAAAAACCGTTCTCCTCAAACAACCGCTTCATGCGCTCGGCACGTTGTGCATACTCTTTGGTGTCGGCGGTAAAGTTCAACTCTCCATCGCAAGCAGCCTTAAACATTGCAGCCAAACCAAATTGGGTTGTATGGGTACAGCCCGATGTTATCATGTATAAAATAGCATTAATTAATGTCGGTCCAAAGATTCCCACTCCATTATACCTCGCTCCCAAACATGGAAATTTTCGATTAAACAACTTATCTGAGATACATAGAGTTGCTATTCTCTGCCCGGCATAACTGAAAATCTTCGAGGCAGACAACATTATTATGTAGTTATCGGTGTAGTTTGCCACCGAGACCTGATATGGAGGTGTATAGGGTTTTCCCAAAGGTTTTCTAAAATCCATTTCGAAATAGGCCATATCCTCTAAAACCACCACATCATATTTTGTAGCCAACTCACCAATTATCCTCAACTCCTCATCTTCAAGACATATCCATGCAGGATTGTTTGGATTTGAATAGACAATCGTAGAGATATTTCCCTTACTTAAATACGACTCCAATTTGTCGCGCAAAGCTTCTCCACGATAGTTGTATATGTCAAATTGCTCGTAACCGACACCAATAATTGCCAATTGTGACTTTTGAATAGGGAAGCCGGGATCAATAAAGAGCACTCTGTTTTTGCCCTCCTCTCTTTGATTCAACCCTATAAAAGCGCCAAAAGAACCTGCTACAGATCCGGTTACCGGTACACAACTCTCGGGCGACAAATCTATATTTACAAATGCCTTCAAAAAACGTGAGGTTTGCTCCTTTAATTCAGGGACTCCCTCGGCCGCCGGATATATGGCTGCAACTCCTGTGTCAAGAGCCTCTTTTTCAGCATTTAATCCTACCTGATTTGGAGGCAATCCAGGAACCCCCTGATCCATTCTAATAAAGGGAATTCCTGTTCTACGAACCAATTCCGAAGCCACCAATACAACTTGACCTATGGTAGCTTTGGACAGGTCGGTTATCTTAAATTGCTCTACAACCTGAGCGACCAACTCTTCACTAAATACTGCCCTACTCATCTTATATATAGTTACTTCAACTCAAAATTATCCCTATCATTTAATGCAGGGAACTTCTCTCTAAACTGTTTCAATTTATCCATATCAAGCTCCACAAGAAGCGTTGATACTGTATTTGGCGAGGCCTCGCTTATAACGGTTCCCATATAATCGGCAACCATTGTGCCTCCTGAATAGGCACAATTAGGATCGTTTCCAACCCTGTTCACCCCTATTACGTATGACAGATTCTCTATCGCTCTGGCTCTTAACAATGTATTCCATGCGTAAAGACGCACTGTTGGCCAACTGGCAATATAGATTACAGCATGGTAATCATTGCAGTTACGCGCAAAAGCCGGGAATCGTAAATCATAGCAAACCTGCAAAAGGAAACGCCAACCCCTGTACTCGGCAACAACTCTCTCATTGCCCGGAGAATAGCGCAAATGTTCACCTCCGTATGTGAAAAGGTGATGCTTATCATATTTCAGGTAAGTCCCATCGGGATAGACAAAGTATAAACGATTGTAATAGTCGCCATTATCATTGGTTGCCACACTTCCAACAACAGCTGCCTCTCTTTGCAAGGCAATCTTCTTCATCCACTGCAGCGAAGGTCCGTCAGGAGCTTCGGCAACTCCATTCGGCTCGGTACAAAATCCCGTCGGGAACATTTCAGGCAGAACTATCAAATCAACGGAACGACTCTCTGCCTCAATCTGCCTTTCTATGGCAATATAATTATCTTCCCGCCCCTCCCAAACCAGATCGGATTGGCATAATAGTATTTTCATAACTTGCGGCCTTATCTGTAAATTAGCTTAGTAAATTGAACCGCAAGATAGTGAAAATATAGTTAAAGTCAAACTAATTTATCATTTGCTTTTACATACTACATTTAATATCCAGAACAGGAGAGCCGTTCAAGGCATCCAAACCCGTAACATAGAGTTGATTATCCTGAACTTTTAAAAGTTTCACCCGAGTTATGCCAATTGCATTCGGACGCCATGGAGAGCGAGAGGCAAACACTCCTCGTTCCTGCCCCAAAAGAGTCTGCGACCTTAATCTCACCATCTCTTTTTTGTGCATGTAAAACACCACATCGATGGTCGAGCACTTTTCAATTCCATAAAGGGCATCAAGATATTCAGGCAAGACTACAATTATCGACTCTAACGATGTAATATTTGCCGGATGAGTCGACTCATTACAACTGTTAACCACATAGGCTACAGGGGTTAAAACTATCTGTTCCATTATTATCTGTTTCTAAATCAAACAACTCTGTTATATTTTTTGTCGTGTAAAGATCTTTGCCTCCGAAAGCAAATAGCGAGCCATGCTTTAACATTAATGTTTTATTACAGTAGTGTCGCGCATAAGCCATGTCATGAATTGCCACAACCACAATTGCCCCGTTCCGGGCCAATGTCTGTAACAATCTCATAACAATGTATTGATGTTTTATATCAAGATTGGCTATTGGTTCATCGAGCAAAATTATTTGTGGCTCTTGAACTATTGCCCTTGCAATCATTACACGTTGGCGCTCTCCTCCACTCAGATTATCAACGTGACGCATTGCCATGGTCTGAAGACCGACCTGCGTAATTGCCCTGGCCACCTTTCCATAATCGTCATTAGTAGGTAGACCCGAGATATAAGGTTTTCGCCCCACAAGTACCGCATCGAAGATTGTTGTATAGTTCATCAACTCCTCATATTGAGGAACATAAGCCATTTGACGTGCAATTTGTTTTGTCGAAAATCGCAAGATTGGCTCGTTATTCAAAAGGACTGAACCTGCGTTTGGCTCTATAATACAATTTATACATTTTAGCAGTGTACTCTTGCCCGAACCATTCTGTCCTACAAGTGCTACCATATCGCCGGAATGGAAAGTGGCAGAAATAGAGCTTAACGCCTGCATCTTTCCATAATTATACGATACATTTTGAAGTGTCAGTTCCATTTTATCGTTTATAATATTTGTATAACACAAAAATGAATAGTGGAACACCTATTACCGATGTAATGATTCCTATTGGGATTACAGTGGGAGCAAACACTACACGCGAAACAATATCACATATAACCATAAAGAGTCCTCCAAACAACATTGAAGCCGGTAACAGATAGTTTAAGTTTGCCCCTATAATTCTGCGAATTATGTGCGGTACAGCCAAACCTACAAAGGCTATCACCCCAAAAATAGATACCACCACTGCTGTTATGAGCGAGGCCACCATCAAACCGCTCAAACGCACCTTTGCCGGAGCAACACCTACACTCTTTGCATAGTCGTTGCCAATTTCAAGTGCTTTGTAATCCCATCTTTTCCAATAGAGATACGAGCCACTAGCAACTGCCACTATAAAAAGCAGTAATACTGCACCCCAATCCGATTTTCCCAAATCACCAAAGGTCCAGAAGACTATCGTTGCCAGTTGAGCCGAGTCGGCAACATACTGCATTATAGCTATGCCTGCTGCGAAGAGAGAATTTATCACTACTCCGGCAAGTATAACGGTCTCTATCCGGCTGCTTTTTATTCCCGAAATCAGTAATATTATACTCAAACCAATAATCGTTGCACCAAAGGCTGTAATAATCGTTGCACCGAAAAGTGCACTATCGGCAAACAACACAATACCCAATGCAGCCCCAAAAGCCGCAGCATTTGAGATGCCAAGCGTATATGGCGAAGCAAGCGGATTACGCAATAAAGTTTGCATAACCACACCACTCATTGAGAGTATTGCTCCCGAAATAAATGCAGAGAGAAGCCTGGAGATACGCAAAGAGAGAATCAACTCTATCGGGATTGTTCCACTCCCTATAAATTTAGATAGTCCCAAAACCAGTGAGAGTAAAGAAAAGAGTATTGCCAATAGTGCGATTAGGGCAATTATTACCCTATTCCTTCTTTGTAGCGAGATATATTTTACCAAAATCGCATCCATAATACTATTCAAATTTTAGAATACTCTCCCCACTCTTCAACAAGCGAATCTCCAATATGCGAACGCAGAAAACTATACATAATCTCATTTCGTTTCTCGCCGATATTTATATCTGAAAATTGAGACGGGAAGAGCACTTTACCCATATACCATGAATTTAAGAGCATAACTTCAAAATTTGAGTGAATATTGTTGTATGGCCAGATTCTGTAGCAACTCTTATTCTCCATTCCCAACCGTTTCAAGTCATTCATCACCAAATCTGCTCCATCATTATCCACAAATATCAAATCCGGATTCCACAAAGCCACCTGCTCAAGAGTTACCGTTGTTCCGGTAATTTCCGATACTAATCGGTTATCCACCCCTACCGCAATATTTTTTCCCAATACAAAATTCAGAGCAGGATAGTAGGGATCAGTCGAAGTTAGTCCTTTACGCCCCTTATACGATATTCCACATACATAAACATTGGGCGAGGTTTGTTTTTTTAAAGCTATCCTCGCTCTGTTGCCCAACTCCGATATTTGTGACTCGATATATGCAATAAGCGAATCCACCCTCTTCTCGGTTCCCACTATTTCGGAAATAAGTTTCAGAGAGGAGTAGAAGTGCTCTCTGCGCTCTCCTAAATTGCCATACTCCAAAGCCACAACCGGCACTCCGCATATTCGTTGCAACTTATCGGCATCGTGTATTGTTGAACAGGTTGTAAAGATTACATCGGGCTTCACAGAGAGTATCAATTCGGTATCGCCTCCCATCATTGGACCTATTGCCCGCTTCCTCCTTAACTCGGGGTTAGCATAAAGATGCGTATATGGCTCTCCTCGCAACTCGCACTCCTCCACTCCGCATATTTTATCCGCTCCACCGGCATAGCTTACCAATCTTATGGCCGATGCCTTAATACAGACAATAGAATCAACCTGCATAGGAATCGACACTCTTCTTCCAAGAGCATCGGTAACTTCGGCTCCTATCGACTCTTCTGTTTTGTACTCACTTCTAAACAGTGCAATTAGCACTATAAGCATTATTGCAACAAAGATTATCAAGAGAATCTTTATCACTGTCTGGAATGATTTCTTCATATATTCAACATTATTTTAAGGTTAAACAATCTTCCGGGGGACAAATAATCAGGAGAGTTCGTCTCCTTTCTATCAAAGATATTCAGAACCTCTCCACGCAAGCCAAAAGTTCTGCCCCAAAACCACTTTGCCACAGCTAAATCACACATAACAAAGCCAGCAACATATTGGGAATTATCCTCGGTGACATACTGCTTTGACTTATAGGTAGCCTTAAACGAGGCCTCGCCCAAACGGCCACTCCATAACGTATAGAACTTTAGCATAAATTTTGGAGCGTAGGTCAATTGCTTACCACGCAAATCGTTGTTCCATGTAGCTTTCACTATTTTTGATATTGAAAGAGAGTAGTTAAGATTCATATAGAGGCCATTGTGATTATCGTAGGTAATTGCGCTCTCGCCACCATAGAACTCCACCTTTGAGATATTTTTTCTGATAAAAATGTCTCGTTTACCGTAGATTTTCTCGCCTGTTGGCACATAGTAGAGAAAGTCGTGACCAATACCGTAATAGAAACTCTTATCAAAGGTAAATCGCCCCATTCGGATTGTTGCCCCAAATTCAAAGTTGTCAACAAACTCTGGGCCTAACTCGGGATTTGCAATTTTGGGACCTATCCACATCCATCCGGAGCGACACAAATCATCGAGTATCGAGGCTCTGAAGCCTCGCCCGTAAGTAAAATAGGCAGTCAATTTATCCGAAGGGGTATATCTTATTGATAGATTTGGCGAGAATTTATGCCAGCTTTTCTCCTGCAACTCTCCGTTGTAGTTAGAAAAGCTTTGAACTCCACTACCTTTTGCCCAAAACTCGCCACTATGAAATTGAGCGTAATCGAAACGTAAGGCTAGTTGCAACCAGAGCTTGTCATCAAACAGCCTTTGCTCATTGCGAAGATAAAACGAATAGATGTCCAGATCTCCACTATTCAAAACTGTGTCGGAACCGGTTTTATAGTAATCGCCACCATTAACCGAACCGCCACGCATCTCGCCCCCCAGCGAGAGGCGATTAAAGTTGAAATCATACCACGAATTAAAGAGGAGCCCCAAATCTTTGCGGTTTGCTCGAACATCAAAACGTTGATAATTATCTCCATTTATACGCTCATCCAATTTAAAGTATCGCTCCTTTTGGTAGTAGGCATTAATGGCCATCCCCCATCTATTTGCTCCTATGCTTCTGGCCGATATTCTTACCATATCGTTATCAAATCTACGATACTCTCCATTGGGAGCAAGAATCTTTTCACCCTCACCCCGTTTATCCCTGTATAACGAATAGGCAAGTCCCAACTCCCAATTCGGAGCAGGATTATAGAGTAATTTGGTCTGCACTCCGTAATCATGCATGTATGTCGGATAGGTGTAAGGAGTGATAAGCGAATCACTTACATTTATATAACCATCGGATTTTGAGTAGTTTCCGCCAATAAAAAGCGATATTCTTTTACTAATCATACTTGATAGCGAGAGCCTTGATTGCCAACTATTCAAAGTTCCATAACCCGCACTACCCATTATAGAGAGGGGTGAAGATGCCCTTTTGCTGACAATATTTATAACTCCACCTATGGCATTTGCCCCATATAGAGCCGATGCCGCCCCTTTCAACAACTCTATCTTGGCAACATTTGCAGGATTTACTGCATTCCAATTTACTGTTCCATTATCCGAGGTGTTAATTGGTACTCCATCCATAAGGACAAGGGTTCGCCCCTGTTCATCACCGGCCAAACCACGTAAACTGACTGTTGTAACCATCTGCGATACTCCGGAAGTTCTGTTTGAGTTAACTCCGGGTAATAGTGACAATGCCTCGTCAACACTTTGCACCGGCAACTTATTCAAAAGCTCCGCTGAGATAAGATTCACAATACCTGAACTTCTTGCTTCATTAAAAGTTGTACTACTCTTTGAAACCAAAACCTCGCACACTACCAAAGAGGTGTCGATTTGCTCACTTTTTATCTGAGCATCAACACTATAACCACTAAGTACAAAGAGGAGTATCAATGTTTGTTTTCTCCTTTTTTCCATAATACCGATCAAAAATTTCACTCTATTACGCATAAATTGCCCTGAATGTTATAATAACCTTTTAAGCCAATAAGCGTATATATGGCTCAGACAACAACAAAATTTTTCGATTATGCATTTAACACCTAAAGAGATTGACAAACTGTTACTCATATCAATGGGGCAGATTGCTGAAAGGCGAAAAGCCAGGGGGCTGAAACTGAACCATCCCGAGGCTGTTGCCTATATAAGTTATATGGCTCTTGAGGGGGCCCGCGAAGGTAAGAACCTTGAACAGGTAATGAGTCTGGCCTCGAATATTCTGACTAAAGCCGATGTTATGGATGGAGTTGCCGATATGATCTCATTAATCCAAATAGAGGCAGTCTTTACTGATGGCAGTCGACTTGTAAGTATTCATAAACCAATAAAATAGGAGCATATATGGAGGAGAATTTCAATGCACCGATTGGAGGTGTTGTACTTGCAAAAGATGACTTGGAGTACAACATGGGACGAAAGGTAACAATCATAAAGGTTAAGAACTGCGGTAATCGCCCAATACAAGTGGGATCGCACTATCACTTCTTCGAGGTGAACAGATATTTGGAATTTGACAGAGCGGCAAGTTATGGATGCCACCTTAATATTCCGGCAACTACTGCCATAAGATTTGAACCCGGACAAGAGCGCGATGTTGAGCTTGTTCCCTTTGGCGGCAAACAGTATATAATGGGATTTAATGGTTTGGTAGAGGGATATTCCGGAACAGAAGATGCCCCATTCTACCTACCCAAAAGGGTAAAAGCCATTGAGAAGATGAAGAGGTATGGATTTAAATACAACAACGATGAGCAAAATATCAAGACAACAGAATAATGACCTTTTCGGCCCAACCGTAGGTGATAAAATCAGGTTAGCCGATACCAATCTTTATGTTGAGATTGAAAAGGATTTAAGATATTTGGGCGATGAGGCAGTCTATGGAGGCGGCAAAACATTGCGCGACGGTATGGGGTTGGCCAATACCGTAAGAGCAGAGGGAGGATCATTGGATTTGGTTATCACCAATGTTACCATAATCGATGCCAAATTAGGAGTCGTTAAAGCCGACGTTGGTATCAAAGATGGAAGAATTGCCGGGATTGGTAAGGCAGGAAATCCTAACACCATGGATGGAGTCTCGCCCAACTTGATTACCGGAGCTACGACCGATGCAATTTCAGGTGAACACCTGATTCTTACGGCAGCAGGCATTGACGGACATATCCACATGATTGCCCCACAACAGGTATTCCATGCACTAAGCAATGGAGTAACTACATTTTTCGGAGGAGGAGTAGGCCCTACCGATGGCGCAAACGGAACCACCATAACATCGGGACCATGGAATATAAAAAGAATGTTGCAATCGGTTGAGGCTCTGCCCATAAATTTCGGATTTTTAGGCAAGGGAAACTGTTCGACAAAAGGCCCTATGTACGATGAACTGCTTGCCGGAGCATGCGGTTTTAAGATTCATGAAGATTGGGGAAGTACTCCACAAGCCATTAAGCGTTGCATGGAGGTGGCAGAGGAGCACGATGTTCAGGTTGCTATACACACCGACACACTGAATGAGTGTGGATATGTAGAAGATACCATTGCCGCCATTGACGGACGAACCATCCACACATTCCATACCGAAGGTGCCGGTGGAGGACACGCTCCGGATTTACTAAAAGTGGCCTCGCTCAAAAATGTATTACCATCTTCAACAAATCCAACCCTACCTTTCGGAATAAACTCACAGGCTGAGTTGTTCGATATGATTATGGTTTGCCACAATCTGAATCCGAAAATCCCATCGGATGTTGCCTTTGCCGAAAGTCGCGTCCGTCCGGAAACCCAGGCAGCCGAAAATGTTCTGCACGATATGGGGGTAATTTCAATGATTTCATCGGATTCTCAAGCTATGGGACGTGTAGGCGAGAATTTTATGCGCGCATTTCAAATGGCCGACTACATGAAACAGGTACGCGGCAAACTAAAAGAGGATGCACCCGGGAACGACAACTTCCGAGTTCTTCGCTATTTAGCCAAAGTTACTATCAACCCGGCCATCACATACGGAGTAAGCAATATTTTAGGTTCAATCGAGACAGGAAAGATGGCGGATTTGGTTCTTTGGGAGCCACAATTCTTTGGAGCAAAGCCCAAAATGGTAATTAAGGGAGGAATGATAAACTGGGCAAATATGGGAGATCCAAATGCCTCGTTACCAACACCTCAACCCATGTACTACCGCAAAATGTTCGGAGCCTATGGAGCTGCATTGCAAAAATCATCAATATCGTTTGTTTCGCACGCTGCCATCGAGAACAACATTAAGGATAAGTTTGGATTAATGAAGAGAGTTATGGCTGTAAAGGGATGCAGACAGATTACCAAGTCCGATATGGTTTTAAACTGCGCAACTCCACAAATCGACATAAACACAGAGACATTCGAGGTTCGCGTAGATGGAAATAGTGTAAAGATCCCTGCTGCAGAGAAGTTTGCAATGGCACAACTCTATTGGTTCAGTTAAATATCGATTATCATGATTACTATCAATAGTATTGTAGGCAATATTTGCTCTGATGAGTGGAGTGCAAAATTGCAAGGAGCCATTATAGATTATCTTGAATTGGACCAATGGAGTGCACAAAAGAGTCGTTTGATAATGGAGAAGGAGGGTGAGCGATATGCAATATCGCTCAGCCGCCACACTCATTTGAAAGATGGCGACATTTTGCTATACAATGAAAAGGAGCAACGAGCCCTTGTTGTACATATTGAAGAGGCACAAATCATGGTTATAAAGCTGGATAAACTTGCCACTAAAAACAAAGAGGAGTTGATTCGTACCTCAATTGAACTTGGCCACGCCATTGGCAACCAACACTGGCCGGCTGTAGTAAAGGAACTGACTGTCTATGTCCCTCTAACCTTAGACAAAAAGGTTATGGAGAGTGTTATGCATACACATAATTTCTCGGATATTGAAATTGAGTTTCAACAGGGTAAGGATATTATTCCATATCTGTCACCTCATGATATTAGATACCTATTTGCCGGATTAAATCGTAACAACCATGCAGAACACCATTAAAAGTTCCATACTATTGGTCCAACTTTGCGACACTGCATTTCCAATTGGAGCATTCGCATTCTCGAATGGAGTTGAGAGTGCTGTTGAACATGGCATAATAAAGAGCAAAGATGATTTGAAACACTATGCAAGAGCTGTTGTATTACAGAATCTTTACAGTGATTTTCTCGCTTCGATTGTTGCACTAAAGGCTGCCTATTGCAATGATTATACAACCATTGTCGAGGCTGATATGGTTAGTTTTACAGGTAAAATAGCAAACGAGTCCAGAATAATGAGTACCAGAATGGGCAAAAAATGCTCCGAAATGTGCACACAGATCTTCCCCGACAACAAACTATCTATCAGGTGGTTAAACGACATAAACAGTGGGAACTGCCACGGCAGCTACAACATTAGCTTAGCGATACTATTTAGAGCTGCAGGCTTAGACCTATCCTCGCTCTTTACGGCATTGGAGTATGGTACAATAAATATGATTCTAAATGCCGCATTGCGAATTTTTAGAGTTTCTCATATCGAAACACAAAAAATCCTTCAAGAGCTATGTGCATTGGCACAAAAGGATTATGAAGAGATTAAAAATATGGAATTAAATGATTTTCAAAGTTTTGCTCCACTGCTCGACATAATTGCATCGCTACATGAGCAGGGAACAAAGCGAATGTTTGGCAATTAAAAAATAATACATGGAGAAACAGACATTCCGAATTGGTGTAGGAGGGCCGGTTGGTTCCGGCAAGACTGCCATTATTGAGGCCATCACCCCAAAACTTTTAGACCAAGGCCTTAAGGTATTAATTATTACAAATGACATAGTAACTACCGAAGATGCCAAGCATGTACGTAAGACTTTGAAGGGTTTTCTGGCTGAGGAGAGAATAATTGGAGTCGAAACGGGAGCATGCCCCCATACTGCAGTACGCGAAGACCCCTCGATGAATATTGCGGCGGTCGAGGAGATGGAGGCAAAATTCCCCGACACAGACATTGTATTGATTGAATCGGGAGGTGATAATCTAACTCTCACCTTCAGTCCGGCATTAGTCGATTTCTTTATCTATGTTATTGATGTTGCAGCCGGCGATAAAATACCACGCAAGGATGGACCGGGAATATCCTACTCCGATATATTGGTAATCAACAAGATTGATTTGGCCCCATACGTTCATGCAGACCTGAATGTCATGAAGCACGACTCCGAAATTATGCGTCCAGGCAAACCATTTATCTTTACAAACTGCATGACAGGGCAAGGTATTGACACCTTGACCAACATGATAATCAATATTGCTGTACTACAATGAATCGAGCTCTCTGTCCTAATGAAATAAAGCCCTACATGCAGGAACCTCCAGCCATGGAGTCCGGTGCGATTGGAAAACATGGAAAACTTTCATTACAGTTTACATTGAATGAAAGTAGTGGTAAGTCATTCCTATCGAAATGGTATAGGCAGGCTCCGCTAATTGTACAACAAGAACTCTATTTCGATGAAGCAATGCCGGAAATGCCCTGTCTCTACATTTTATCATCGGGCGGTCCTAATGTTGATGGTGATCGATATGAAATACAGATTAAAATTGAAAGAGGAGCCTTTGCCCATATCTCTACGGGAGCGGCCACAAAAATTGCCGAAATGAGATACAATCATGCCTCTAACCACCAATCCATAACCATTGAAGATAATGGATATTTAGAGTATATTCCACTTCCGATTATACCATGCAAACATAGCAGATACCTTAATGACACCAAAATCATAATAGCCCCTACAGCAACTTTAATCTATGCTGAAATATATTGTGCCGGCCGTGAATATTACAATAATGGCGAGGTTTTTCAATATGACCTGCTATCGATACGTTCAGAATTACGCAACACAAACAATAAACTTCTATTTCATGAAAAGATGGTTATTGAACCTCACAAAATAAGCCCCACTGTATTAGGAGCTATGAGTACTTACAAACACTTTTCTGAAATCATCATTGCTACTTCAAATCAACATATCGAATCCTTAATAAAAAAACTTTGCCCATTTCGAAACCCGGACATGGCAATGGGAGTAAATATACTACCCAATAATTGTGGTTTGAACATAAAACTACTTGGCAATAGCGTTGAGGGTTTAAAACAAAAAACACGAAACATCTGCTCTATTGTCCGTAAAGAGGTAAAAAACAAAGAGTTACCAACAGAATTTGCATGGAGATAAAAGTTATGAAAGAGCAATATAAACTTCCTGCTATTTTTTCTATTGACTTCTGGAAAATAATATTTCGGGGAGTATCACAAGTTATGTTTCAAGAGAACTGCTGGGGAGGAATACTTTTCATGACAGGAATCTTTTGGGGATCATACTACAGCGGTTTCCCATCGGTTGCATGGGGTGCTGTTACAGGTGTTGTTGTTTCCACACTAACCGGATATATATTAAAACTATCACCGGAAGATGGAGACATGGGACTATGGGGCTACAATGGAGTTTTGATCGGATGTGCCATGCCGACATTTTTAGGCAACACCCTTTCAATGTGGTTAACCCTTATTCTCTTTGCATCAACAAGCACATGGATCCTTCTTGGAATGAATAGAGTGTTGAAGAGATTTAAAGTCACAGCATATACATTTCCATTTGTATTATTAACAATATTTATACTCCTGGCTACAAGAGTAATGCACGGTCTTCCGGCTCCCTACCTAAGTGTACCGGAATTACCTGGGCCCTTCTCTTCGGACTTAAATATCAATTTTACATCATTGATAACATATTGGTTAAAGGGAATCAGTCAGGTATTTTTAATAAACTCTGCAATAACCGGAATAATATTTATCATTGCTTTGTGGATATGTAACCGTTGGGCTGCCTTTTGGGCCTGCTTATCCTCGGCAATTGCTTTGGGTATTGCTATACTACTGGAATGCGACAGCCATTACATTGCCAATGGGCTGTTTGGATTTAGCCCTGTTTTGACTGGTATTGCTGTGGGATGTACATTCCATAATGTAAATTGGAGAACCGCTATATATGCATGTATAGCTGTTATCGTAACTGTATACATTCAGGCAGCAATGGATACAATAGTCGTCCCATGGGGATTGCCAACCCTTACAGCTCCATTCTGCATTGCAACATGGCTCTTTATGCTACCACAACTAAAATTGAATAAATGTACTAAGATATAAGATATGGATTTGATAAAAGGAATGTTAATCGCCGGCAGTGGTGGCTTCATAGGTACATGCTGCCGTTTTTTGGTAGGAAAAATGTGTTCACACTACATTCACGGAGCATTTCCATGGGGTACATTCATTGTGAATATCGTTGGTAGTTTTATTATTGGAATTCTTTTTGGATTGGCAGAAAAGACTCAGCTTATCTCTACAAATGTGAACCTCTTGTTAATAACAGGATTCTGTGGAGGCTTTACCACATTCTCGTCGCTTTCACACGATATGCTGGTACTGCTTCAGAACCGTCAATGGCCGGTGTTTATTCTTTACGCAACATTAACCTTTGTACTTGGATTACTGCTTGTTTGGGCCGGGAGAGGGTTAATAATTAAGAGTTAGAAAAATCGTGCGAGGTGAGAGCAATGCCAAATTTATTTGAGTATTGCCGAGCCGCAGCCGATTTTGCGGCACTGCGAGCAGTGGCGAACATTAGAGAATAAACAAGGCAACCTTTCGGTTGCCTTGTGGGGTGGAATATCGGTCTCGAACCGATGACCTTCGGAACCACAATCCGACGCTCTAACCAACTGAGCTAATCCCACCATCGCTGTTTTGCGGTGCAAAGATAAAGCATTACTTTGAATCCTGCAAGAGTTTTATAAAAGTTTTTTCTTGAAATTAAGAATCAGCCTACAAACGACTGGTATCAATTGCTCCGGATGCAATCTCATTTGCTGCCACACAGAGCATTTCATACCACTCTTCTCCATATTTGCGAATGAGTGCCTCCTTCAAAAAACGGTACAAAGGCATCTGCTCACGCTCTCCCTTCTTGAAGGCACATTTGCAGATACTCCATTTGTGAACATTTACCGCCTCAAAACTATCATAACGTTTTATGCGAACAGGATAGAGGTGGCAGGAGAGAGGTTTTCTAAATGAACACTCTCCTGCCGCCCAAGCCTTTTCTATTGCACACCAACAAGAACCGCCTTCGTCAATTGCGTATGCACACTCAACTCCGTTGATTAGAGGAGTAACCAAATCTCCATCCTTATCAACCTCGCCAAATCCACATTCTGCTACCGAGGCAATACCTGCCGGTTTCATATACTTTTTAATCGAGTCATAATTCTCTTCAATTTGCTTCAATTCACCCTCTTCAAGCGGCGCACCGCCATCACCTTCAATACAGCAGGCCCCTTTACACTGCGCCAAATCGCATGAAAAGTGTTTCTCAAACAGATCAAAGGTTACTATGGAATCCTCGATTTGTATCATAATCAAACAATTACTTTACAATAAGAGATTTTCCTGTCATTTCTGCAGGCTGTGCAACACCCATAATATCCAATACAGTTGGAGCTACATCGGCCAAAACACCTGAATTCAAGCTCTTACCCTGCTGGTTTGTTACCCAGATACATGGAACCGGGTTTAATGAGTGCGCAGTATTTGGTGAGCCATCGGTATTAACTGCATTGTCGGCATTTCCGTGGTCGGCAATAATCAACACGTCGTAACCATTAGCCTCTGCCGCAGTAACCACTTTGTTTACACAGTTGTCAACGGTCTCTACTGCTTTCTGAATTGCAGAATAGACTCCTGTGTGACCAACCATATCTCCATTTGCAAAGTTCAAACAGATAAAATCGGCAGATTTGTTATTAAGCTCAGCAACCAACTTGTCTGCAACCTCGGGTGCTGACATTTCAGGCTGCAAATCGTATGTTGCTACCTTTGGAGAAGGAACAAGGATACGAGCCTCATTCTCGAATTGAGCCTCACGACCTCCATTGAAGAAGAATGTTACGTGTGCATATTTCTCGGTCTCGGCAATTCTCAACTGCTTCAAACCGGCCTTACTGATAACCTCACCAAGAGTATTCTCGACATTCTGCTTGTCAAACAAGATATGCAAACCTGTAAACTTAGCATCGTATGGGGTCATACAACAATAGTACAATGGAATTGTGTGCATTCCATTTTCGGGCATATCTGTCTGAGTCAGGGCAATAGTCAACTCTTTTGCACGGTCATTTCTGTAGTTAATGAAGATAACCATATCTCCCTCCTCAACAACAGCTAATGGATTTCCTGCCTGATCAACATGAACAATAGGCTTGATAAACTCGTCGGTTACTCCGGCCTCATAACTCTCCTCCATTGCCTTTACCATATCGGTATATGGAGTTCCTTTACCACAGACAATCAAATCGTATGCCTCTTTTATACGCTCCCAACGGTTATCGCGATCCATTGCATAGTAACGTCCTATAATCGAGGCGATATATCCTGCACTTTGTGCCATGTGCTCCTCAAGCTCCTTGATAAAACCAATTCCACTCTTTGGATCTGTATCACGACCATCCATAAAGCAGTGAACGTAAGTTTTGTCTATGCCATAGGTCTTTGAAACCTCGCACAATTTCTTCAAATGCTCCAAAGAACTGTGTACTCCTCCATCAGAAACAAGACCCATAAAGTGTACCTTCTTGCCATTAGCCTTAGCATAATCGAATGCAGCAGTCACCTCAGGGTTTTGATAAATTGTATTCTCGCGACAAGCCTTATTGATACGAACCAAATCCTGGTCAACCACACGACCTGCTCCGATATTCAAGTGACCAACCTCGGAATTACCCATCTGACCATCAGGCAATCCAACGTTCTCGCCACATGTCAACAACTGCGAATGTGGATACTTTCCATACAAAGATGAGATAAAAGGAGTTGGAGTTGATGCAATTGCATCGGTAGAATCTTGCTTTCCAATTCCCCATCCATCAAGAATCATCAATAAAACTCTGTTATTCATTGTATTTAAATTTAGTTAATATTTTTCTACTTCAAGATTGTAAAGTTAGTAAAAAAAGAGAAAACACCAACTATCTTATAACTGAAACCGATGTTGAATCAGTTATAACCATGTCTGACCAATCCAAATTTGAAATTAATGTAACTCCGCCACTGTTTATTGTAGAAAAATAGCCTATTCTGGAAATGAAGCTCAAAATATCCTCGCCTATCCGAGCCGCTGCAAGGCAAAGAGTTCCGGGCACAACCATTCCGGCATAAAACTCTACCCCATGTTCTTCTGGCTTATTTCTACTCAATTCTCCCCAACCACAAACTCTTTTTCCATCATAAAGCACATAAGCACTCTTCAATAGAGTACCGTTAGGAGTAAGAAGATAGTTCGAGGCTATTTTTCTCATTGTAATGTATCGTGAACCAACACCGACTTTTTATCCGTAACAATAATTGAATCGCCCAATATAACATAACTTCGTATTCTGCGCTCAAAATCGCGCTCCTGCTCAAGTTTTGCTGTTGGGGACAAATATTGATTATACAGCCCCACCTTGGTAGCATACCCATATTTTGGAACTATTGTATCATCGGTATCAACAATAAATTTCAATTGGAATGTGGCAAATGTAGAATCTACGTAATAACTCCATGAATAAGAGTGAAAAGTAGTATCTTTTGCCAAATTTATTGGGTGTATCTTAAAGGTATCAATACGCACTCGTAACTCATTAACCAGGAATGAATCCTGTCTACGCTCGTAATCAAACACAGAATCATAGCGAACAGCCCTACCTGCTTCGTTAACCACAGAATCTATACGTATAAAATGCTCTTTTAACCATGTTGAATCAACATAGTAGAGTGTATCCTTATTGTAATTTCTCAAGAAATACGAAACAATCTGCGGGCGTTTTGAGGTTATAATTGAGTCACTCTTGAAACCATACTCAAAAAAGAACTTTCCACCCTTTAAGTTAGCCAAAGTAATTGTTGTATCTTTTGTCCAACCATTAACCCAAAGAGTATCGGGATGGGGTAATATATTTACCGAATCGTTGATACGGAGCTGTGCCAATTCACGTTTCACAACAGTTAAACGTCGATTGAGAGAGTCAACTACATCCTTGTAGATCTGCTCAAAGAGCGCCGTATTACGAGAGTAATAATCAATACAACTGTCAAACTCAGCTCTTGTCACTCCATAGCGGTTCAACAACTCTCCATAGAAAGAGTAATTTTTTCTATCGGTCAATCCCATAGAGTTTCGCTTACCTTCAGCCAACACTGCATCGGCCAAATGGACCTCCACCATCATTTTAGTGAATTTCTCACGCTCCATTGGAGCATTATCTGTACATCCCCAAAGAGTAATTAACAATAATATGTATACTATAAAGTTTCTCATTACAACTCTTTTCTCAACTTTTTCAATAACTCCGATGAGAATATAAATTCATTAAGCGACCCTGTGCCGGTTGTTAATATTTCTCCACTTGTTCCGGACCACCCCATTTTTCCCTGATTAATGAAGAGTATCTTTTCACCAATACCAAAAACAGAATTCATGTCATGAGTATTTACCACTGTAGTCATATTATACTCGTGAGTCAATTCCATTATCAACTCATCAATAACCACCGAAGTGTATGGATCCAGGCCTGAATTCGGTTCATCACAAAACAGAAACTTTGGTTGCATCACAATTGCTCGGGCAATTGCCACTCGTTTTTTCATTCCACCACTGATTTCAGCGGGATAGTGACTGTCAACACCTTCAAGATTGACTCGTTCAAGACAGAAACGCGCTCTTTCAACCTTTTCTGCATAGGACATCTTTGTAAACAACCCTAAGGGGAACATGACATTTTCAAGAACTGTTTGAGAATCAAACAATGCCCCTCCCTGAAAAACAACTCCTATCTGGGAACGTATTTCTCGCAAAGTTTTTTCATTGGCAACAGTAAGATCCTTATCATCAAAATATATGTGTCCACTATCAACAGAATGGATTCCTATCAAAGATTTAAGCAAAACTGTCTTTCCGGATCCACTCTTTCCAATGATAAGATTTACCTTACCTTGATCAAACGAGAAGTTTATATCACTCAATACCGGACTGCCGTCGAATGATTTATTTAGATGCTCTACTCTAATCATTACAACATTAATTGAGTTATAACCAAATTAACCATCAAGATAATAATACTACTATCTACTACCGCTTTAGTGCTGGCCTTTCCTACCTCTAATGCTCCGCCACTTACATAGTATCCATAAAATGCCGGAACTGTTGTATAAATAAAGGCAAAGAATACACACTTAACTGCAGAGTATGTAATATCAAACACCCTAAAGTCCATATTCAAGCCCTGTATATAATCACCTACTCCAACAACTCCTGCCGAGAGTCCCGCAACCAATCCTCCTATCATTCCAATAAAAGAGCTGAATATAAATAGTATCGGATTGATAAACATTGCAGCTACAACTTTAGGCGTCACCAAATATGATACAGAATTCACACCCATAGTCTCCATTGCCTCTATCTGCTCTGTAATACGCATTGTTCCAATTTCTGAAGCAATATTACTACCTATCTTTCCTGCTAGAATAAGACTCACGATTGTTGACGAGAACTCCAATAGCAGTGTTTGACGGGTAAGAAATCCGATCAGTGCTTTAGGCAATAGCGGACTACTCATGTTATTGGCACCTTGCAATGTAACAACCGCACCAATAAAGAATGATATAATCGTTACCAGAAAAATTGAACTCAAACCTAAATTGTCCAACTCTATAACAAAGTTCTTTACATAGACTTTAAACCTTTCAGGTTTAGTAAACATCTTCGCTATAAAGGTGACATACCTGCCAAATGTAACTATAAATTTCATATAACCTGAACCTCCTCTATTCTTGCTCCGGTACTCTTTACAATACGGAATTTCTTGTCCTTAATTTCAATAACATCACCACGAGCAGGAATACTTTCATTAAAATGCAAAATATAACCTGCCAAAGTTTCATAGGCCTCGTTCTCTTCAAAATCCAAATCATACTTCTCATTCAGATAATCAACCTCTAAACGGCCCGCAAAGAGATAGGTCCCATCTGACAGTTCTTTCTCCACAAAAGCATCCTTGTCATGTTCATCCTCAATCTCACCAAAAATCTCCTCCATGATATCCTCCATAGCCACTATTCCTGCTGTAATTCCAAACTCATCAACAACTACAGCCATACTTTTACGCCCCTTTATAAGAATATCCATCAATTTCGGAGCTGTCATTGTTTCTGGAACAATTATGGGCGAGGTTATAATACCATCGAGCGAGGTTGGATTATGAAACATTGCCGACGAGTGTACATAACCTATGATATTGTCAATATTCTCTTTATATATCAATATTCTTGAATGCCCTGATTCAACAAAAGAGTCTATCAACTCATCTATTGTTGCATCATCGGGAAGAGCAACAAGATCGGTTCTGGGAACCATACATTCACGAATCTTAATATCCGGGAACTCAAGTGCATTTCTTAACATCTGAATATCGTGTTCCTCAACATTCTCATCGTCAACAACTCCCTGTTCAAGCAAGTTGTTCAAATCTATCTTACCAAAACTCCTTACCCCCTCTTCCGATTTTACATGCTTACCGGTAACCTTCATCAACATTGCTCCTATCCATACACAAAAACTTGAAATTGGATAAAACAATAGATAAAAGAGATAGACAGGTACAACAAATATTCTCAGAAACATGTTTGGTTGCATACGGAAAATTGTTTTAGGCAAGAATTCCGCAAAGAATAGAATTACAATAGTAGAGATAATCGAAACAACAAAGGCCTCCATGCCTACAGAAAACCCCAATGGTTCAAAATATCGATGCATCAACTCTGACATCTCTGCACCATATATTACCATAACCACATTGTTACCTACCAATATTGTAGTTATGTACATTCCCGGTTTTGTTAGAAAGAATTCTATTAACCTTTGGGTAATGCTTCTATTCTCGCTTTCAATCTCAATTCTAAGTTTATTCGAAGCAAGATAGGCTATCTCCATTCCTGAAAAGAACGCTGATAGCAAAAGCATTGTACATATAACCAAAAGTAATGTTCCCATCATATATTATTGTTCAACCTCTACTATTCCCGTAATATTCTTAATTATGGGATTTTTTAGATCCTGATCAGATTCAAATCCATCATTCCCCTCTATAATTCGTTCTCCTGATGTTATACGTGTATATTGGTGAGAATAGATAATTTTTTTATCCATATCCCAAAACATCTGTTCTGTTTCAACAACAGTTCCATCGGCATTTGTGGCTACAACGTTATACTTTGCCTCCCAAATATTCGCATGATCAAACTTCTTTGCCCAATCGGAACGAATTGTTCCCATTACGGTTCCATCATCATTATACGATGTCACATCTATTCCTTTTGGAAACTCTTCATACTTCTCATTCTCGGTATTCATCTTTATGTATTCGGGCGTCTTCACCTTATACTGAATCCTTGCCGAATCAGAATATATAAGAGTCATTCCGGTTGCATTCATCTCCGGATAATCCATTTTTAAAGGAATTGCATATACATCTTTTATATCGTTTTTACACGATAAAAGCATTATCACACAGAATAGTGTGATAATGCCTTTAATATAAAGTTTCTCAAACTTCCTAACGATCATATATTACTCCTTTGTGAAGCGAGCAACGGTCTTCTCATTGATCCACTCACCTACTGTAAATGTATCTCCCTCCTGAAGTCCGTTAAAGAATCCATCCTTAACAACAGGGAAGTGCTGAGAATAAAGAGCAATCAAACGATTTGCCTCATCGGTTTGAGAAGGATCAACACGCTTAGCTGTCTGGAATTTATCCACAGCAGCCCAGAATACAGTCTTGTGATCGAAATCCTCAGCGCCATACTTAGGAGCATATGCTGCGTATGCCCTTCCAATCAAGATATATGCCTCACCGCTTGATGGATTTCCCTGCAAAGCCTTAAGACACAAGCTCTTAACCTCGGCGTACTGATTCTTACTCAATTTAATTGAAGCTAACTTCAAGTAATACTCAGACTTACTCTCCTCGTTATCACTCTTCTCAATAGCTGCCTTCAAATACTCCTCCATCTTATCGTAATCCTGACGACGTCCGAATAGGATTGCCAAGCTATATGCTGCATCAGCATCTGGCTCAGCTTTATAAAGAGCCTCTGCAACATTTGCATACAACTCTCCATCCAAACACTCACTTCTACGCAAGATTGATGCAATTCCCTTCAAGTTGACAACGTCGGTTGGATTTGCGTCGTAACGAGCTGTCAATACAGTTGTCAAAATCTCACAGTCAGCAATACCGGCATCAATGAACATTGCCTCAATATCACCTTTTGCATCTTTGAATGGCTCAGGTTCCTTGGCCATCTTCACTGCATTATCAAGGAAATCTGTTAAGCGCATATACAAGTCAACATATGCAGTAGTCTCCATTGACTCCATTTTCAACAAGGTTCCTGCACTATTGAACATATTACGCAATACCATTGGCTCCGTTTTACCGGCGGTCATCTCATATGACTTTACAAAGCAATTATATGCCTCAAGTACAGATTCTCTGTTGCTCTTGCGATATTTCAACAAATCTGCACCTTTTTTACCCAACAAGTATGCCTCACCATATCTTGGATCCTTTCCAAAGTACTTAATTCTTTGATCATAAATCATCATCAATGTATCAATATACTTTGCATCCTTTGTTCTGTTGTATGCATCACGAACAATTGTCTCTCCATTGATATATGTACGCATTTGGAAAGCAGGAGCATTGAAAAACAAATATCTCCATGAATTCAACGCATCTGCGTACTGTTTGTTCTTGACATACTGCGAACAGATTGAAGCCATTTGAAGAGTTTTCAAACTATCCAATCCAAACTTAGAATCAATGGTGCCACTCTGTGCGAATAGAGATCCACTCATCATGCATATGGCGCATACAATTACCATTAACTTTTTCATACCAATTCCTCTTGTTTGTGTTTTATTATTTAAACGTGTTTATTCTCACCCTTACATAATGCCTTGCAAAGTTAGACATTTTTTTTCACTGCTCTAAATATTATTTGTTAAAATTGCATCTAAACCTATCATTTGTAACAATGGAAGCAATACTATCCTATGAGATTTACAACTATTTAACAATTCAACATCTCCTCCTGTCAAAATTACCACTCCATGAGGTCTCTCCTGCAAGAAGTGATCAATGTATCCCTGTACCTCATGAACAACCCCCAAAACAACTCCATTATGTATCGCAGCCTCTGTGTTTCTTCCTATTAGCGATACTGTAATCTCATTACCCGTCAATAACGGTAATCTGGCAGTATAATCATGCAAAGCCTTATACCGCATCTCAACCCCGGGAGATATATTTCCCCCCATAAAACAACCATCACAATTGACATAATCAACTGTTATTGCCGTTCCCGCATCAATAATCAATATATCTCTTCCAGGGAAAAGTTTCACAGCAGCCACCGCATCGGCAACACGATCCACTCCTAAAGTATTTGGAGTTTCATACTCCATACACAAAGGAATTTTCAGCTTATTGGCACGGGTATAATCAACATAAGCTGCAAATTTCTCACGCACCTGATTCAAACCCTTGCTATAGATATTTCCACTTCCGGAAATAAGCAAATGAGAATCAGCCAAGAGAGGCTCATTGACAGTGAGCCATCTAACCAATTCGGAGTAACCAGTATTTTTGTATACCAACTCTCCGCTGTTGAAAACCGCAAATTTCATTCGCGTATTTCCTACATCAATAAGCACATTCATTTTGTAGTACAATTTACGCTGTATTTATACAGCGATTGAACATTTTGAAGCATAATGTCAATTCCCGTAATATTCGAAAATAGAAGAGTCAACTTATCTCCCCTCTGATTTACCGAACACCTACACACTTGTTTTGTTACAAACTGTATTATGTTTGCAAATATCTCCGAACGATAAAATGCCGCATGCGCATCTCCTATAAAATAGAGAGTCATTCTACCATTACGAATCAAGAGTCTCTCAACTCCTAATTCTGCACATAACCATCTGGCCCTTACAATATTCATCATATTCAGCAACGGTTCCGGAATCTTTCCGAATCTATCAACCATTCTTGAAGAGAATTGCTCCAACTCCTCCTCATTGCGCATATTATCAAGTTCTCGATACAATCTTATCCTTTCGCTGGTATTTTCAACATAATATTCAGGAATATGGACATCCATATCTGTTTCAACAACACACTCCGTAATGAAGAATTTGTCACTCTGCTTTTGTTTGGCATCATTTTGCTCCATTTCCGGGAACTCTTCGGTTCTTAGCTCTCGAATGGCCTCGTTCAAAATTCTCTGATATGTTTCATATCCTATCTCGGCAATGAAACCACTCTGTTCTGCACCAAGTATATTTCCGGCTCCTCGAATATCCAAATCCTGCATTGCAATATTGAAACCACTTCCCAAACCGCTAAAATCCTCTATAGCCTTTAATCGTCTGCGAGAATCGGGATTCACCATATCCAATGGCGGTGTTAACAAATAGCAGAAAGCCTTTTTATTTGAACGCCCAACCCTGCCCCTCAATTGGTGCAATTCACTAAGACCATAGTTTTGCGCCTGATTTATTATTATCGTATTTGCATTGGGAATATCCAAACCCGACTCAATAATGGTTGTTGCAATCAACACATCATAGTCTCCTCGGATAAAATCGTGCATAACTTGCTCCAATTGCTCACCTGGCATTTGACCATGTGCAACCACACTATTAACCTTAGGCAGCAATCTGTTCAGCATTACCTGCACCTCATAGATTGTATCTACTCTGTTATGGATAAAGAAGACCTGCCCGTTTCTGGAAATCTCATACTGAATAGCTTCGCGAATTACATCGTCATCGAAACGATGTAGTTCTGTTACTATAGGATAGCGATTAGGCGGAGCTGTTCTGATTATCGACATATCACGAGCACCCATCAACGAAAACTGCAAGGTTCTGGGAATTGGGGTTGCTGTCATAGTCAAGGTGTCAACATTGAGTTTCAAACGCTTCAGTTTCTCCTTGACACTTACTCCAAATTTTTGCTCCTCATCAATGATAAGAAGACCAAGATCCTTAAACTGAACATCCTTGCCCGTCAGGCGATGAGTTCCTATAATTATATCTATTTTTCCCTCTTTTAACTCTGCTAACACCTTCTTTATATCTGCACTCTTACGCATTCTGCTAATGTAATCCACTCTACAAGGCAGATCTTCAAGTCTCTTTTTGAAAGAGTTATAGTGCTGATATGCCAAAACCGTGGTTGGCACCAATAACGCTACCTGCTTCCCATCGCAGGCCGCTTTAAAGGCTGCACGCATTGCAACTTCGGTCTTACCGAAACCCACATCGCCACAAACAAGTCTATCCATCACCCTTGCTTGCTCCATGTCGTGCTTTACAGCCTCGATAGCCTTTAATTGATCAGGAGTCTCTTCATACATAAACGAGGCCTCCATTTCATCTTGCAGATAACTATCACTCGAATAGGCATAAGCAGGCTCGTGTTTACGCTTGGCATAAAGAGCAATCAATTCGCGAGCAATATCCTTTACTCTACTCTTTGTCTTTTGTTTCAGTCGATTCCAGGCATCACCTCCCAACCGGTGCATTGTAGGAGTCTCACCATCCTTACCTTTATACTTGGCAATTTTATGAAGAGAGTGAAGCCCCACAAATAGCTCTGCGTTATTTTTATATACCAAACGTATTGCCTCTTGAACTTTTCCACCAACATCGATTTTGGTAAGTCCTCCGAAACGTCCAATTCCATGATCGACATGCACCACATAATCCCCCGGATGCAAATTTTGCAACTCACTAATACTTATAGTTTCGCGCCCCTTACGAACACGAGAAGCTTGTAAACGATATTTGTGGTATCGATCAAAAATCTGATGCTCGGTATAGAAACAACATTTCACTACTCTATCGGCAAACCCCTCATGGATTGTCCCCTTAACTGCTGTAAAATCAATACTATAGTGCAGATCTTTAAATATATCCCTAATTCTATTTATCTGCATCTCATTGGTCGAACAGATATATATTTTATACCCATTCTCCATTCGTAAACGCAGAGTATCTGCAAGAATCTCGAATTTTTTATTGATTACCGGTTGTTGCTCTCCTCGCAAATCAATATCATTGCCCCTAAAAAAGAGATCCGGCCCCCATTCCAGAACAAAAGAACGGTTCATGTGAGCTACAATCTTATCGGCCGATGTTAATACTTGACCTGCTCCATTGGCACACAGATTTTTTATTCTGTCATGCATATACAAACCGTTCTGAACCCACCAGCAACTCTTGCCGGGCAACCACTCAAGCAAATCTGTGTAGGTATATGTCCCCACTCCATCGCTCATATCGGGAACTATCGAAATTTGATCCGACAACTCGTCCGATAGCTGTGTCTCTACATCAAAAAAGCGTATGGAATCTATCTCATCGCCAAAGAAATCTATACGAACCGGGCGCTCCTCCGAAAACGAGAATATATCCACAATTCCTCCACGAACAGAGAATTGTCCCGGCTCATAAACAAAATCGCACCTTTCAAAGCGATTTTCATATAAAAAGTTCTCCAAATCGGTAATCGAAATACACTCGCCCCTCCTTAACAAGAGCGAATTCCGATCCAGTTCTGCCTTACTGACCACCCTCTCTGCCAATGCCTCGGGATAGGTTACCAACACCTTTATCTTACCCCTGCGCATCAAATCCAATACCTCGGTTCTAACCAGAACGGCATCGGTATCTTTCTCTTCGGAATTAATTACTCTTCTATATGAAGACGGTAAAAGTTGTGTCTCCTTCCCTAAAAAGAGCGATAAATCATTATAAAAATAGGCCGCATCCTCACGATCGGCAAGGAGTGCCACATGAAGTGTATCTATCTTACGAACAGCAAGAGCAACAAGCATGGCGATTTGCGAACCGGCACCATTCCTCAGCCTTCCCTTAAATGTCGGCAATGAGTTATATTCGGAAGCAATCTTCTTTACCGCATCACACCCTCTTAAGGCCTCTAATAAATCCTTTACCTCCATATTACTCCTTAAAAAACAGACGACGAACCCTACGAGATATTCCGGTAATAATCTCGTATGGAATAGTTTGTAACTTATCTGAAATCTCTACAACGGATATATTTTTTCCAAAAATCTCAACCTCATCGCCCACCTCAATATCAGGAAAATCAGTAATATCCAACATACAGGCATCCATACAGATATTCCCAAGAATCGGAACTCTGTGACCACGCACATACATCTTCCCAACTCCGCAACTTAAATGTCTGTCCAGACCATCAGCATATCCTACAAGTATTACCGCCACACGAGAATCTCGGCACAAAGCTCCACGGCGACCATATCCAACTGTCTCCGAACCCTTTACATTCCTAATAGCTGCAATATGGGTTTTGAATGTTGCAACAGGCTCCAATACCGCTCCTGCAGCACTTATACCATGAATTCCTATTCCTAAACGAACCATGTCATAGTGATACTGTGGGAATCTCTCTATCCCTGCAGAATTCAATATATGTCTGATTATCTTGTGATTAAAATGCCCCATTATAGATGAACTCATCTTTTCGAATCGTTTCACCTGCTCAACGGTAAAGGCATCATGACATGGTTCATCGGCACCTGCCAAATGACTGAATATCGATGCAATCTTCACCGCACGCTTAGTTTCAAAAAAAGCAAAAAGCCTATCCAACTCCTCAATATCAAAACCGGAACGATTCATTCCACTATTAACTTTAATATGAATTGGGTAACTCTGCGCTCCGTGACGTAACGCAACTCTATTGAACTCCTCCAACAACTCCATCGAGAATATCTCCGGCTCCAAATTAAACTCTACCATCTTGTCAAATGTCTCCGGTTCCGGATTCATGACAGCAATGTGGGTAGTGATTCCTGCAGAACGCAACTCTATACCCTCGTCAGCAAAAGCAACCATCAAATAATCAACACCTTGATACTGCAACATTGAAGCTATCTCCGCTCCGCCACACCCATATGTAAAGGCCTTTACCATTACGGCAAACTTTGTTGATTGTGGAACCAAGGAGCGGAAATGGTTCAAATTCCTTCTCATTGCATCAAGATCCACCTCTAAAACTGTCTTATGGGCCTGCCTTTGCAATTTGGCAGCTATATACTCGAATCTGAATTTTCTTGCCCCTTTTAACAGCACTACCGAGTTAGAGAAATTTTCAATACTCTCTATTTTTAAAAACTCGTCTGTGCTTTTATAAAAACGGCTCTCCATCCCGTCGAAGAGCACTCTGTGGCTTGACAACTCGCTACCGATACCAATAAAAAGCGACACCCCACTACTCTTCAACAACTCCGCAACCTTACCATACAAGCGAAGTCCGTTACGTGAAATTCCAACAAAATCAGAAAGAACCACCACCTTTCTTCCCTTTGCATCATGTAGCTGCATAGTTTGCAGAGCCATTCTGAAGGATTCCGGATCTGAATTGTAATAGTCATGAATAAGAAGAGAGCCTCCAACCCCCTGCTTAATTTCCATACGCATTGCCACAGGCTGCAAACGCAACACCCCATTACGAATAACATTTAATGGAACATCTAATTTATAGAGCAATGTAACTACATTCATGCAGTTTTCAAGCGAGGCCTCATCGATAAAGGGGATTGACAAAGTTAGAGGCTCATTGCCTAATTTCAACTCAACATTCGTTATACTATTATCACGATGAGTCCCAATAATCCGCACATCACAACCACTGTTATAACCCCATTTCACAATCTTAACCGATGGCAAACTGGTTTCCAGTAGCTCATGCATTATGGCCCCATCTTTGCAAACCATGAATTTACATTCTTCGAAAAGTTTCAACTTCTCCTTCAATTTCTCCTGCTGCGATGAAAAATTCTCACCATGGGCATCCCCGATATTTGTAAAAATACCACATACCGGCTTAATAATATGTTGCAATCTGCTCATCTCGCCGGGCTGCGATATACCTGCCTCGATTATTACCAATTCACTATTAAGCGGAGCAGCCAGAAGAGACAAGGGAACTCCTGTCTGAGAATTGAAACTACGTGGACTACGATATATATTTGCAACCTCGGATAAAATCTGATATAGCCACTCCTTAACAATGGTTTTACCATTACTACCGGCTATTGCAATTATATTACTATTCAGTTCATCTCTATGTCCGGCAGCCAATCTCTGCAATGCACAAACCGACGATTCAACCTGCCAGAATGTCGCCTCGGACATCAAAGTAAACTCCTCTCTCCACTCCTCAACTACAAAGGCTCTGCACCCCTGCTTATAAAGTTTAGAAATAAAATCGTGTCCATTATGATTACTACCACCCACAGCAAAAAATAGAGTACCGGCAGGATTGGTTATCGTTCTGCTATCGAGCGACACTACATCTACCAATAAATCAACTCCACTAACCACGGGCAATCTATCCAACACCTCGGATATTTTCTCTTTTGAATACATATCTATATCATAAAATTGGTGTAAAGAGTCTGCAAACCGACTCCTTAACCTGATCCATCCGTTTTCTGTTATACCATTTTTCAAGCGAAACCTCGCTACATAGCATCAAATCATCGATAAAATCACTCTCCACTATCTTAACTACCTCTCTATCATAGATTATCATGCTAACCTCAAAATTCTGTTCCAAACTTCTTAAATCCATATTGGCACTTCCCACAGCAGCAATTCTACCATCAATGGAAATAACCTTACTATGATTTATGCCCGGTTTGAAAAAGAGCACCTTTACATTTGCCTGCAACAACTCTTCCACAAACGAGCGTGAGCACCAATGTGTTATAAATGTATCACTTCTTGCAGGCAACATTAAACGTACATCCACACCACTCATGGCAGCACTCTTCAGAGCACTGAGCATAACATCGCCCGGCATAAAATATGGTGTTGAGATATATACATACTCCTCTGCCATATTAACCATTGCCACGTATGCCTGACGAATTGAATCCCAATCACTATCAGGGCCCGACGCTACCACCTGAGCAGTACTGACACCTTCTGTTGGAGGAATTGGCAGATAGAAATCTCTATTTATTAACATCTCGCCACTAACATAGGCCCAATCAATAAGAAAGATAATCTGGAGCGAGGTTGCAGCCTCACCCTCGACACGAACTAAAGTATCACGCCATCGACCAATATTGGAACCAGCAATATAACGGTCAGCAACATTCACCCCTCCAGTAAATGCCACAATCCCATCGACAACAACAATCTTTCTATGATTCCGATAATTTGCCTTCTTTCTATGAATCTTAAGCGGCAAAAAAGGATAGACTTCCGCTCCTGCATTGCTCAAAGTCTCTACATACTCTTTAGAAAGGCTCCACGAGCCCACATCATCGTAAAGAAATCGGACCTCCACCCCTTCGCGTAATTTTGCAAGCAAGAGAGTCATAAGCCTTGCCGCCAATTCTCCCTCTTCAACAATATAAAACTCCAAATGGATAAAACTCTTTGCACTGCTAATTGCTTTAAAAATTGCCATAAATGAATCAACTCCATTGTTATAGATAGCCAAATCATTATTGACAGTCAAAAGGGCCTTATTGTTATTCAACAACAAAGTCATAAGCTTACGTTCAGCCGCCGCACGCTCACCTTTCAATATCTTCTGTTTTTTCAACAATTCTCGCTGATCCTCGCTCATATATTGCAACCAACGCAAATCTTCAGCATTTTTCAGATTGAAAATCTTTCTTTTCCTATAATTGACTCCCAAATAATAGAACAGAAAAACGCCTACAAATGGCAAAGATACAAGCACAACAATCCAAGCCAATGTGCGTACCGGATTTCTATTCTCCAATATCAATCGGCTAATCTCGCCCAACAACAAGACAACGTAGGCTATCAATAGGATCAAAGCGACCCAAAAGCTCCAATTCAAATCCACAAATCAGCTTTACTTCACAAAGGTATGAAAAAGTTTCTTTACCTTTGCAAATATGAGTGAAACAATAAAAACAATCAGCAATCATGCAATTAAGGTTTTGACCCCCGAGTACGAAATAACGGAGCTCAAATCCATATTACGTATAATCTTTGAAGATACATTAGACTGGAATCTCACACAACAAATCATAAATAGCGACCAAGAACTGTCTCCCCGAACCGTAATAACTTTAAAAAAGATTATTGAGGAGTTGAGCAAAGGAAAGCCTATTCAGTATATCATGGGCCATGAATACTTTAATGGATTAAAATTAAAAGTAACCCAAGCAACATTGATTCCTCGTCCGGAAACAGAAGAGTTAGTCATAAAAATCATAGAGAGCAACCATGCCGGTTCATCAATCATAGATATAGGTACCGGTAGCGGTGCAATTGCCATAGCACTTGCAAAAGGTATTAAAGGAGCACATGTAACTGCGTGCGATATAAGTTCGGAAGCAATAGACATAGCCAAAGAGAATTGCACTAACAACGGAGTTGACATTGAGTTCATCGAAGCGGACATTTTGAAGTGGGAGGAGTACCACTTTGAAAAATACAGCACTATTGTAAGTAATCCTCCATACATAACTGAAAACGAGAAAAGTGGAATGGAGCGCAGAGTTCTTGACTACGAACCCCATTCTGCACTTTTTGTTCCTGACAATGATCCTCTGCTTTTTTACAGAAGAATTGCAGAGTTTGGAACAACACACTTAATCGACAATGGAGAGTTATGGTTTGAAATAAATCAAGCATTCGGGCGAGAGTGCTGTGATATGCTAAGTAATTTGGGTTACACCAATATTGAATTGCACAAAGACAATTTTAACAACGACAGAATTGTAAAGGCAACATGGAGCAGATAGGTGAAAAACTTCTCAAGCGATTAGCGGCCCAATGTAGTCGCAAGGAGTACTGCGAGTTTGATATTCGCGAGAAACTCTCACACGCAACAATCAGTCCTAAAGATAGCAATGAAATTATTGTAATACTCAAAAAGCTAAACATGATAAATGATGAGCGCTACGCAATGGCATATGCCAATGATAAATTCAAATTCAACAAATGGGGCAAACAGAAAATAAAAACCATGCTCCAAATGAAACACATAACAGAGCACATTATTGAACTTGCAATAGCCCAAATCGACAGCAACAGCCATAAAGAGCAATGCCTTGCTCTATTACAGAACAAGGCACGTAGCACAAAGGCCAAAGATATTTTTGAACTTAAAAATAAACTACTTCGCTATGCCATTGGGCGAGGCTTCGATTACGAGACCTCGCTTCAAGCTCTATCCGAAATTACTCTTCCAACCAACCCTTAATTGTATTGATAATCTCATTCTTCTGAGGCTCAGCGAACGAATTAATTCTTGTAGAGTGACTTCCACCTGGGTGAACATAGATCTTGATATTCTCTTTGTTCTTCAACTCCAACACTCCCGAAGCGCTCCATGGATCATACTCTCCATAAATATAAACCATCTTAGGATCATTCTTCTTCAAGAACTTCTTGGTCTCTTTATATAAAGTGTTATCAAACTCATCTCCACTAAGTTCCTCGATAATCATCAAACGACGCATATAATCCTTCGGACTCTTAATATCCATATACTTCTTGAATGGCTTCATGTCATATCCATAGTAACCCAACTCACGCACAGCCTGCACATTAAAAGAGGTGTAAGGAGTCTGCTTAGCAAAATAGTTAGGTTCCAAAATACCAATTGCATATTTGAAAATCTCCTCGTTGGTAGCATCGGGACCTGGAACTTTATCAATAGGCAATCCCCACTGCCAGTGAGCAAATGAATACTCCATTACATCGTAATCATAAACCTCCTCGATAGGCAAACGGAACTCATATCCCTTTGCATCACAGTGAGCTTTAAACATAGGAAGCAACTCAGCTTTACGCTTCATCATCTCCATCTGAAAATCCAATACAATCTGACGGCTCTTTTCGTCGGCAACCTGCTTAGCAAGGAACTTCTCGTGACGTCCATCTTCAATACCCTTATTCAATGGAGCAACGTATGGAACAGAAATATCAACATCATTAGGGAATTTTGCTCTATAGAACATTGTGGTCTGACCACCCTTACTGATTCCTGTAGAGATCCACTTTCCTTTATATAACTGTCCCATTGTTTGACGAATATTATGCAAATCGTACAAAGAATTCTCAACGGTCAAATAGTCCCAATTACAAGGCTCCGGCATTGATTTTGCAAAATATCTATACTCTGCAACAACAATATTGGCATTAAACAACTCTGCCAACTCTTCTGTATAACCCGGCGATGCATTTCTATTTGCCTCATAACCCTCGGTAACCAAAACGGTCGGTCTATCAAAACCTCGGTGACAAACAAAAATTCTCTGCAAGAACTTTCCTGCATTTTTATTTACCTGATCCAACTCCTGCTCGATAAACATCTCATACTTCTCTGCAAATCTTGGAGTCTCAATCTTTCTAATCTTTGAGATATTCGGCATTTTACTTAATTGAGCATACAACGCACTACCCTGAGGAGCTGTCATATTTCCACCCATACGGATCATTGGTACACTATTCTGTGCCACAAGAGGAGCTGCACATGCCATTGCCAAAACAGCCATACAGCAAAACCTAAATACTCTTTTCATAATGGTATACTTTTTATGTTATCAGATACAAATCATCAACGAGTCTATCAACCCACAATCAAGAGTGCAATTTCGTAAAAATTTATTAGAACTCCAAATATCAGAACATGACATAATTCAAAATATAAAGAGTAACTTTGTAGGCAATAGAACAAAAAGATATATGGAGAACAAAATAATTATCCCACAGAATCAATCAACCCAATCTCTAAAAGAGGCTATTAATAGTGTTGATTCGGAATATTTTATATTGGGTATTCGCCCTACAAAAGTTACTCCTGACTCCAATTGGGAGAGACGAATGGAGCAAACCGCAACAGCAACGAAAGCAGATTGGATATACTGCGATTATAGAAAAGATCAAAATGGCTCTGTCATACCAAATCCTACAATCGAATATCAAAAAGGATCGGTACGCGACGACTTTGATTTTGGTGCAATTGTTTATTGCAAAACAGAGACTATTAAAAAATCGATTAATGAAAATCCCTGTGGTTTAAAATACTCAGCTATCTACGATCTACGCCTAAGAGTAAGCGAACAAGGAAAAATTGTCAGACTACCGGAAACTCTCTATACTGAAGAGGAGTATGATTCTCGTAAATCGGGAGAAAAGCAGTTCGACTATGTAAATCCTAGAAACCGAGAGGTGCAAATCGAGATGGAAAAGGTATTTACCGAACATCTTAAAAGAGTGGGCGCATACATCACCCCACCCATGAAAGAGATAGATACCCAAGAGGGAGAATTTAAAAACGAGGTAAGTGTAATTATTCCTGTATTTAACCGCGAAAAAACAATCGCTGATGCAGTAAATTCTGTACTTAGCCAAAAAACAGAGTTCCCATTTAACATTATCATTATAGACAATCACTCTACCGATTCAACTACTGAAATTCTATCCAATCTTGCTCAAAAAGATAAAAGAATTGTACACCTTATTCCACAAGAAAAAAACTTGGGAATTGGTGGCTGCTGGGATCTTGCAATTAGACACGAAGAGTGTGGACGCTATGCAATACAGCTCGACAGCGATGACCTTTATATAGACGAGAAGGTAATTTCACAAATACGCGAATGTTTCATAAAAGAGAGGTGCGCAATGGTCATTGGAAGCTACAAGATGGTAAACTTCAAATTGGAACAGTTACCACCGGGAATCATTGACCATAAAGAGTGGAGTGACACTAATGGAATGAACAATGCACTTAGAATAAATGGTTTAGGTGCACCAAGAGCCTTTTATACTCCAATCATTCGCCAAATTGGTTTTCCCAATGTAAGCTACGGTGAAGATTATGCAGTTGGAATAAGAATATGCTCAGAGTATAAGCTTGGAAGAATTTATGAGCCCCTATATCTGTGCCGCCGTTGGGAGGGAAATTCCGATGCCTCATTACCAATCGACAAACTCAATCGCTTCAACAGCTACAAAGATTGGCTCAGAACCATTGAACTTCAAAACCGCATCAAACATTAAAATTAAGAGGGCAACTTGTTTAAGTCGCCCTCATAATTTATATAACAAATCGAATTTACTTAATCTCGCAGATAGGTTTAGAATTTGTAACCTTAATTCTGAATGGATACTCAGCTGTAGGCTTCTGTGTTCTTCTACGACGAATTGTCTGCTGATCCTCAGGACCACCTGCACTTGGAGCAATCTCCTCGTGGCTCAATTCTGAATCAGGAACAACATCCTTTGGATCCGGACGACGGAACGCCTTGTTCTCATGCTCGCTTGGAGCTCCCAATACTACCAACCACAAGTGAGCCAACTCCTCGCCTGCAGGTGCAGTATAAGAGACCTTACCCTTTGTATCTGAAACCATCTCTGTATAAATTGGAGCGCCACTCTTTGGTACTGCAACCAAACCATATCTCCATCCTGCTACACCCTGATAGATTGATGGAACCTCGTTAACCAATCCCTCGAACTCAACTGTAACGGTCTTGCCTGGAGCTGGAACCTGCAACTCAATTCCGTTATAACCATAGTTCTGAGGAGTTCTTGAAGCATCAATCTTATACCAACCACCATACTGCTTAGTCATTGCAGATGTGTGCTTGTTTGCGTATGGCTTAGCATGCTCGCGAACACGTGGCATATCGTAAGTCATGAACTTTGTAGCTGCATCGTACATCTCAGCATTGAACTGCTCCTGATTGATTCCAGTAAGTCTCTTATAGGTAGAAACAACATCCTCCTCCGGTGTGAATGCTCTCCACAAATTAGCAATAAACTCTACTCCGTGCTTGTCAGACCAATACTCCAATACATATGGAGAGTGGTAAATGTTTGCATGGTGCATAAATGCAAAGTGAGTCTGCTTCATGAAATCTACCCAGTGATAGTTCTCATCGGTAATCCAATCGGGATTAACCTGCCACAACATCCATTGTGAAGTCATCTCGTAAATGGCACCCTCACCGGTTCTTGAACCATTGTCAATTACCAACTGAGCCTGGAAAGAGTGTCCCAACTCATGTGCAATACAGTTCAACTTCTCATCGCGCAAACGCAATGGAGTTACCCACAAAGCACCAATCTTTCCATCATAGTCGCCACCGTAAGCAGTTCCCTCCAAAGAGTAGTTCAACATAACCATCATTCTGAAGGTATCTGCCTTAGAACCCGGCTTAATGAACTTCATTGTATCCTTAAAGAAGTCGTAGAAGCTTTGAGTCTTGTTCAAGATTCTCTGCAAATCCACATTCATATCTGTGCCTTCAAGCGCAGGAACATTGGCAAGCTCCTTACCAAAACCCTTCTGCCAGAAGACTACGATATCATCGGTATAAGCCATTCTGTCATAGCTGTACTCACTCTCGGGATTATAAAAATCCACAGTATCAAACTCGCGTGGGATGTAGATTGCCTTTCCCTCTGGCAGTGCCGGTTTACATGAAACCAAAATAGCCGCTGATGCAGCGGCTAACATGGCACATTTAAAAATGTGTTTCATCATATCGTTAAAAATTACTTTTCAAACAATTTTTGGAAATCCTCCATAGAGATATTTTGCTCATCCAACTTCACACTCTCCTTCACAACAGCAAATACCTTATTCTCTACTGCGCGATCCAATAATCCCTCTCTCTGGCGCTCATCCTGCAACAAACGCTCTGCAAAACCGTCAAGTTGCTCATCGGTCATTCCGTAAAGACCATACTGTTGCAACTGAGCAGCGGCAAGCTCACGTGCACAAGCCTTCACATCTGCATCTTCGACCTGCTTTCCTGCAGCCTTCAAAATTGCAGACTTAATCAACTGCCACTTGAACTCCTCACGGAATCCCTCAAAGTCCTTCTCAACCTCCTCAGCTGTCATCTTCTCGTTTACAGCAAGAATCCATCTCTTTAAGAACTCCTCAGGAAGTTGAACATCCGCATTCTTCTTCAACAACTTAGCTCTTGCATCAATTGTGAATCTGTACTCTGAATGTCCCTTCAACTGACTCTCAATATCTGACTTCACCTTAGCCTTAAACTCCTCTTCAGTCTTAACAACCTCGGCGCCGTATGTGCGAGCATATAACTCCTCGCCCAATGTTGCTGCCTGGTGGCGTTTCATCTCTTTGATGGTGAACGATACCATTGGTCCGAATCCCTCAAGATCCTCTTTCTTAACTCCCAACATTGCAGCCAAGTCAGTTGGATTTGGGTGAGCCTTCAATGCATCATACTCGATAACATCACCAACCTTTTTACCCTTAAACGCAGCCTTTGTATCCTCGTCCTTAATGTAGTACAAAGACAAAGATGCATCCTCGTTCTTGATTCCATCCTCTTTACCAAGCTCAATAACCTCTCCCTTGATAAACTCATTATCGGTTGCCTCGTCAACATCAACCAAAGAACCATTCTGCTGACAGATCATCTCAATCTGCTTGTCAACCATCTCCTCGGTAACATCGATAGAGTAGTAAACAACCTTCTCGCGCTTAGAAAGCTCTACATTCATAGCAGGAGCCAAAGCAATATCATATACAAACTCCATTGTCTCAGCCTCCATATCGATTGGCTTCTGAATGGTTGTATTGGGAAGTGGTTGTCCCATGATATTCAAATCATTCTCCTTGATGTATTTGTTAAGGTTGGTAGCAAGTACATTGTTGATAGCCTCTCCGGTCAAAGAGTCTCCATACATCTTTTTAATCATACCGAATGGAGCTTTTCCCTTACGGAAACCGGGAATCTGTGCACTTTGCTGATATTTTTTCAACTGTTTCTCAACATCTGCGGCATAATCTGCCTTACAAACCTCTACAGTGATTGTAGCATTTAGCTCATCAATCTGATTTTTAGTAACATTCATTTTTTGAATAGAAAATTTTAATTAAATACGGACGGAAAGTCCTATACCCACTTTTGACGGTGCAAATTTAATAGAAAAAAAACAATATACAAACTCTAAAAGTATATAAAATAAAAAGAGATACCTTAAAAGTATCTCTTCAAAAGACAAGTACGGGTGAAGGGACTCGAACCCCCAAGCCTCGCGGCAGTAGATCCTAAGTCTACCGTGTCTACCAATTCCACCACACCCGCTTGAACGATTTGCGATGCAAAGGTAACGCTTTATTTTGAACTTGCAAATAAATTGAGTGTTTTTTTTCAAAAAAAGGTGGTAGAACTGAGTGTCCTACCACCAAAATATTGAATAGCCACTATATATTAGTAACCATTATACTCTGTAATTGCCTGAATCTTACCGAAATCCTCATAAATAATAGGATTCTCATCTGTTCCGGCAAACATTGGTCCATACATATTGCTAGCAGTACCAGCAACAGGATCAATCTCGAACTCAACCAACTTACCCTTCTGGGTTGTCTCGTTCCAAACTCCGAACCAAAGGATAGAACCTGCTGTTGGAAATCCACCAACACTCAACAAGCAAAGAGCAGTAGCCTCATCACCCTCTTCTCCTTCCCACAAAAGGTGAGCCTCGGTCTGACCTGTTGAGTAAGAGAATGAGTAAACCTTATTTCCTGTTGAATAGAAGAAAGCAGGACCTGCAGTGGTTGATGTAAATCCATTTGCTTCAGTAATTCCAGGACATCCGGCCAAAGATACCTTTTGACGAGCCAATGTTCCCTCATCCTTCACATTATTGAAACATGCAACATACAAATCGCATGCAGAACCATTCTTCATTATATACATTGACTCGGTACCGTTAAATGTTGCACCATACAACATCTCACCCTCAACGTTATTTACATCAAATTGAGCATCTGCAACCGATGGGGCAAATCCTGCCAACGATGTTGCCTGATTAAAATATGGACGGAAAGCTTTCTTGTTTGCATCATAGACAATCTGATATGCATCGATTGCTCCCTCAAGGTGTCCCCAACTTGTAATTGTCTCGGTATTGAACCAAGGAGCAATATTATCAGAACCTGTAACAGGAGCAGGGAATCGACCATCACCTGCAATAGAGTTATACAACACATGCATCTTTCCATCATTGATAAGGAAGTCGCATCCATTAGCAGTAGCAATACCTTGTGGATTATAAACAGGTGCCTCATAGAACATATCCTCCCAACTCTCATCCATATAAGCCAACGCTACAGGATTGATACGTTTTGCTGTACCATCCTCAAGGAACATATAGAACCAGTGTCCTGCAGATGACCACTTAAAGTCAATAATGTCTGACTGGAACAAATCTGTAGGATGATTCTTAGACCAAATAGCGGTATCACGTCCGGAGCCTAGAATCAAAGCCTTATCTGAACGAACAACATCAATCTCGAAGTGTCCATCTTTCTGATGTGCACAATAGATTCCAATAACCTCGCCATTGATAGGAATTGACAAATAGCTTGCCAACATCATAAATGCCTTTGCACCGATTTTGGTATCCTCAACCATAAAGTATAATCTGTATGCCTCACCAGGTGTCAAATCTACCACATAGTGAAGATCTTTACCCTCACTGATTGTATCAGCAGGAGGATATACCATTGCATTACCATCCTGAATAGGCTGATAATTAGAAGCAGTAACAAAATAATAATACTTCAAATCTGCCGTGTCACCGGTTGTATATACATTTGGACAAAAGTCAATTGTATCCCCAATTGCCCATCCCCACAACTCTGAGCGATCAACTCCTGTTGTGTCAATAGTTATCTTAGTTACGTTTTCGTAATCGTAACTATAATTACCCTCATCCTGATCACAAGCAATCATTAATGCCGTAACCACTGAGAGTGATAATATTCCTTTAAAAATCTTATTCATCACGATAATCATTAAAAGGTTACAAGTTTACCATTCTCATCAGTCATCGGAGTGCTATGAGTTGCATTATACTCCTCCAAAGCATTAGCCATGGTTACTGAGTAGTTATACATCTCTCCCCATGTCATACCACCCTCTTGGCCGTACGTAAATTCAGTTTCTCCGGTTGTAGAGATAATAAATCTATACTTAACCTCGCTGTACTCTCCAAAGAACGGAGCCAGGAACTCATCCCAGTTTGTAGGTTTTGCCAACTGATCCGAGAATATAATTGTCAACTGATTCCACTCATCAACACCGGAAGTAATTTCTCCTTCATCGGTAACAACAATCTTCAAACGATATGTCGAATCCTGCAACTTAGCAGCACGCTTTAGCGTAATATCACATGGAGCAACCACCTCTCCTGCAGGAACAACAATATTTGTCTCGAAAGAGTACATAGCACTCTCGGCTGTTGTCTGCTCATCAGCAACCTTCAATATAACATTGCGGTCGTAATCAGTAGCCACACCTATCAACATTATCTCCGCATTTACAACATACTCTGTTACCTCGGTAGCATACCTTGCAAAGGTAAACTCCATAGAGTCGGTCTGTAGGGTCCAATTCTCAGGGCCTACAATTCTTGCGTATGCAGAACCCTCCCAACGGTATGGATCATTCTCGCATGAGAAAAGAGCCAATAAAAGAGCTGCAGCACTCAAAATTTTATTTAGCTTCATAATATTCAATTTTTATTTACGATCTCCAAACTCTATCTCATTTTCAGGCATATCGAAAACATATACATCACGACTAGCACTTACTGCAGAACCCGGTATTGTCTCGTAGCCATGTCTCTTATAGTAGTAGAACATCTGTCCCTCTCCTATCAACTCTTTGCGCATCTCCTTGTAAACCTCATTATTGATATACTCAGGAGTTGCTGTCAAAGTATCCAAAATTGGAACTGTCTCATTTGCCAAACCTCTATTTGCACGAACCTCATTCAACAATTTAGCAGCATAGTTTGGAGCACTCTCCGCATAACTCTCTGCAGCAATATAGTACATTTCGCTCAAGCGGATTAGAGGCATCATATTCAAATATCTTCCACCTTCGGGTTGCCAGAATTTTGCCAAACATCTCTCAGCTCCACCATCATAGATATACCAATATTGGTTACGATAGTCTCCACCTAAAGCTGCTGTATTTACCTCATAGATATCAAGGATCTTAGCCTCACTTGGCGAGAACAAATACGGATTCTCCTGACCTGAATAGGTGTGGAAATAGCTATTTGCAGCACTCTCCATATCATAGTAGTATAAACGGAAAATATGCTCCGGAGAGAATAACACATCACGCTCATATTGATGCGATGTAGTTACTGCCGTGTAGTGAACCCAATAGAATTTGTCATCATTGATAACCTGCTCTGCACAAATTCTTGCACTGTCAAGATTACCCTCCCATTGATATACACGAGCAAGAGTAGCCAATGCAGCATAATAGTTGAATCGAGTCTGCGCTCCTTGCTGCATTACATAATATGCACTGTCGGAAACAACTGTGTACATCGGGTCTGCCTGCAACAACTCCATTGAAGCCTTCAAATCAGCTTTGATGTTTGCCATATTTTCAGCTACAGTTGACTGAGGAGTTACCTGTGTTGTGTACTCCTTAACATAAGGAATAGACAAAGTATTAGGCTCATCCTTTGGCATTGGAGCAAATTGACGCATCAAATCGAAGTGTAGGAATGCACGCAATCCCAAAGCTGCTCCTTTGTACATCTCGTAGTTACCTTGATCGAAATATGTTCCATTATCAATGTACTGCAACATCAAGTTCAAGTTCGCAATTACATTGTATGATTTATTCCAAATATTCTCAATCATACTCTTAACAGCTACATCCTCATAGTTATATGACGCTGCTGTTGTATATGTTGAGTTTGAGTTATTAAGATCATAGTTTTGTGAAAGTACCTCCATAAATCCGAAAGTACTATTCATTCCATACAATGAACGCGAGATCATTGAGGTATATGCACCAGTCAATTGATCTGCAAATCCGCTCTGGTTCGCAAAGTGCTCCTCTGCATAGATCTCCGACTCTGAACGAGCATCGAACCAATCGTTGCAACCACTCAAGCTTACAACACCGAGGGCAACAACTGCTAAAGTACTTATTTTATTAACTAACTTCATATTCACTAACCTTTAATTAAAATGTTGCAGATAGAGAGAATGAGTATGTGTGTGCGTATGGATACGCAGTTCCTCTCTCAACCTTAACTGATGACCATGTAGCCAAATCGTTTACATAGAATGTAGCTTTTAACTTCTGCAAGAATGAGTTCTTAACA
>CAZMOG010000004.1:0-49631 GCA_964567845.1 uncultured Odoribacter sp.
ACAACAAAGATATAGATTTTTATTTATCCCCACACCTTTTTGCTACTGAGCCGTTTTTCTTGATATAAGAAACGTAGAGAATAAAATACCTATTGTGTTTTGGGTAACTATTGAGCCAGCTAAATATAATCAAATGAAAGGGTTGATTGTATCCGATTCTCTTCATCACTGTGATACGGTCTATTATAAAAGTCAGATTTATAAAAGTGTAGAGAAAGATGGTGGGGCGATGGTGTTTTCAAATGAGATTTATGTGTATTTAAACTCTGAGAGAGAGATTGATAAATTAACAGATGTTGCAGAGTACTTTAATGCAACAATAAAGGAACAAAAAGAGATTGATGGAGATTATATATGTGTTCTTGACTACTATAATGGCTTTTATGGAATCTCATCTGTGAGTGTTGCGAATTATATACATGAAACTAATTTGTTTAAACGAGCTGTAGCTCTGAAATATATTCTTCCATTAGATTTTTAGATTAGTAATTAGGAATTAGTTTGTCAATTCCTAATTACTCGTTCCTAATTCCTAATTCCTCATTATCACTGTAGTAGCTCTTTAACCTTTGCAGAGATTGCTTTTCCGTCGGCTTTGCCTGCAAGTTGTTTTGTGGCAGTTCCCATAACCTTGCCCAAATCCTTCATAGATGTGGCGCCGACCTCAGTGATAATTGCTTTCAATGCCTCGGTAAGCTCCTCTTCGGTTAGTTGCTTTGGAAGGAATACTCGAAGCACCTCAACCTGTGCCATTTCGCCATCGTACAGGTCTGCGCGGTTCTGCTCCTTATAGATAGCAGCTGAATCCTCGCCCTGCTTAACCAATTTCTGAATTAATTGAATACATTTCTCGTCGGTGATAGTGTCGCCTGCTCCGGGTGCGGTTTTTGCCTCAAGGATTAGTTTCTTAACGTTTCTAAGTGCATCCAATTTTGCCTTATCTTTTGCCTTCATGGCATCTTTAATGCCGCTATTAATTTGCTCTTCAATAGTCATAATGTATCTTTTTGTGGTTTAACTGTCGCAAAGTTAAGACAAATTAGAAATAAAATTCCTAACTTTGAGAGTTAAAAAATTTAAAGATGAGAATCCTCAAATCATTTGTTGTTATTCTTCTGTTATCGCTTGTGGCATTTGGAGGTGTGGCACAAACCGTTCGCATCGACAGTGCCAAGACAAATGATATGACTACTCGTGAATATTCGCAGTATTTGAAGAAGTTACGCAGAGACTCCATACGTGCCAACAAGGCTGTATGGCTCTCCATTTTGGGCGGACCATCGTACACTCCCGAGGCCTCGTTGGGAATAGGAGGTGCGGTTTTGGCCTCGTTCAGAATGAGCAAGGATGATTCGATAAGTCAGCGTTCGTATATTCCTGCAGGTTTCAATGTCTCGATAAATGGAACGTTTATTGTGGCTGGTGCAGGTGTACTTTTTTTCAATGAGAACCGCTTCAAAATATATGCGAATTACGGATATAGAAACGAACCTGCAAATTTCTATGGAGTAGGTTTCGATGAGATCGATAGGAATAGCGATTTATTGAAAGATAAGTTGATCGATAAGGATCAAACAATATATCGCCGCTCATATCTGACTTTAACTCCGCGTTTTATATGGAGTTTAGGAAAAAATATGTATGCGGGAGGAATAGTTGCTGTAAACTACAATAAGGTGGTGAAGAGCGATTCCAACTCTATTTTGCAGGAGCACCTGAATGATCCGAATCAGGATATTTTCCGTAAAAAGTATCACAATGTAGGTTTGGGTGCAGTGTTCCAATATGATACGCGTAATGATGTGGCAACCCCCACTTCCGGATTGTTTGCAAGTGCATCGGCTTTGGCATACGGAAAATATTTGGGAGGAAAGTATAACTATGAACTTTTTGAGTTGGAATATCGCCAGTTTAAGAATGTTTTCCGTGAGCGCAGTACATTGGCATGGATAGCAAAAACCCAGATAGGCGTCGGCGATATTCCCTTTACCGAACTTCCAACTTTTGGCTCTCCAAATGATTTGCGAGGATTCTTGGTTGGCAAGTATCGTGATAAATCAATGGCCTTCGGAATTGTTGAGTATCGCCATATGTTCGGTTCGCAGGAACAGTATGACATGGGAAAATTGCTTAGTAAGTTTGGTTTTGTTGCATGGGTGGGAACGGGAACTATAGGTAAGGATCCTGCAGATTGGGACAAATGGAAATTGAATTATGGTGTAGGTTTGAGAATCCAGATACAGCCCGGTAAGAATTTTCGATTGGATATCGGTGGCGGCCCGGGTCAGAAGTTAGGTTTCTATATGAATATGACCGAGGCATTTTGATGCGAACTGAGAAATTTTATATACCTTTGCGGTTGGTGGAATAAAAAATAACAGTAAAACAGATTAAATATGTATCAAGGAATTAAAACAGTCTCTTTTGCTGAGGCAGTGAAAGTTGTGAAGAGTGGTGACAGGATTCACTTGTCAAGTGTTGCCAGCACTCCACAAGGATTGATTTATGCTCTTTGCGATCGTGGTCGCAATGGCGAGTTGAAAGATGTGAAGATTCAGCACCTTCATACCGAGGGACCGGCTCCATATTCAGCTCCTGAGTTCGAGGGAGTGTTCCAGTTGGAGTCATTGTTCGTAGGAGCAAATGTGCGTAAGGATACTCAAGCAGGATATGCAGACTATATCCCGGTAAACTTGAGCGAGACACAGAAACTTATCCGTTGCGGTGCAACACCAGTTGATGTGGCAATGATTCAGGTTTGTCCGCCTGATAAGCATGGATTTGTATCTTTGGGAACCTCTGTCGATGCAACATTGGCAGCTGTGCAGAATGCAAAGACTGTTATTGCTGTAATCAACCCTAACGTGCCACGTGCATTCGGAGATGCTTTGATTCGTGTATCTGATATTGATATTTTCTGCGAGGATGATACTCCACTTATCGAGGCTCACCCTGCTGTAGCAAGTGAGTCTGACGAGAAGATTGCATCTTTCTGTGCAGAACTTATCGAGGATGGAGCTACATTGCAGATGGGTATTGGAGCACTGCCAAACGCAGTATTGTCAAAGTTGACAAACCACAAGAACCTTGGAGTTCACACCGAGATGTTCGCCGATGGAGTATTACCATTGTATTACAGCGGTGTTATCAATAACATGAACAAGAAGTTCGATAAGGGTAAAATGGTATCAACTTTCTTGATGGGTTCTAAGGCTGTTTATGACTTTATTGATGATAACCCTGGAGTTTATATGATGGATGTTGGTTATACAAATGACCCATTTATTGTGGCTCAGCAACCAAAGATGACAGCTATCAACTCTGCTGTTTCTGTTGATTTGACAGGTCAGGTTAACTCTGACTCTATCGGTATGAAGTTCTATAGCGGTTGTGGTGGTCAGTTGGATTTTATTCGCGGTGCAGGGGCAAGCCAGGGTGGACGTGCAATTATCGCATTGTCATCGGTAACTGCTAAGGGTGTAAGTAAGATTTGTCCAATTTTGGCTCCGGGTGCAGGTGTGGTAACTCCACGTCACGATGTGCACTATGTTGTAACCGAGAATGGAATTGCTGATTTGTATGGAAAGACTCTTCAGAAGCGTGCTAAGGCATTGATTAACATTGCGCACCCTGATCATCAGGAGGAGCTCGATAAGGCTGCTTTTGAGCGTTTCGGACCTCACTTCCATTATGTACAGAAGTAATACCTGTAAAGATATTTTCTTGGCCTCTCGTTTCGGGAGGCCTATTTTTTTATTCTTAATTTTTTGTTCTTCACTTGGCTTGCATTAAATTTGTGGTAGATATAGAAAACAAGAAAAATGAATTGGCAAGACCTTTTATCGACAGAAAGATACCAACCCGAGGCTCAAACCTCGCTGTTTCGTCATCATGACCGTTCTCAGTTTCAGCGTGAATATGACAGATTGATATTTTCATCTCCATTTCGTAGATTGCAGAACAAAACACAGGTGTTTCCTTTGCCGGGAAGTATTTTTGTACATAATAGATTGACACACAGTCTTGAGGTGGCAAGCGTAGGGCGTTCTTTGGGATTAAAGGCTGCTAACTTTGTTCGCGAGAATGACAAGAGTGCGGCCGGCGTGGATCTGCTCGATGAGTTTGGTACAATTGTCAGTTCTGCATGTTTGGCCCACGATTTAGGAAATCCCCCTTTTGGACATTCGGGCGAGGAGGCAATATCGAGCTTTTTCCAGAATGGCGAGGGCAAAATTTTCGAGCGCATGGTGGGTGTCGAGGAGTGGGCGGATTTGTGCCACTTCGAGGGTAATGCCAATGCTTTCCGTTTATTGACCCATAGCTTTAATGGCAGAAGACCCGGAGGCTTTACAATGACCTATACAACTCTGGCCTCGATTGTAAAGTATCCCTGCGAGTCGATGAATGCCAGAAAAAACGGCTTTAAGTATGGATTCTTCCAGAGTGAAAAGGCTGTTTATAAAGAGCTTGCCGATCATTTGGGAATTAAGCGTATCGATGATGGTCAATATATGAATTATGCACGCTTTCCGCTTGTCTTTCTGGTTGAGGCTGCCGATGATATTTGTTATGAGATTATGGATATCGAGGATTCTCAGAAGTTGAAAATAATATCATACGATGAGGCTGAGACTCTTTTGCGCGGATTCTATGATAAGAGTTTGGATAAAGAGGATTTAAAGATAATCGATAAGACATTCAAAGTTGTTACCGATAAGAATGAGCGTATCGCCTTTTTGCGTGCGGGCATCATAAATAAGTTAATCAATGCCTGTGCAGATGTTTGGACTTCTCACTACGATGAGATTATGAATGGAGAGTTCCACGATAGTCTTATTAAGCATGTTGGAGGTTCTTTGGGCGAGGCTTATCGCAAATGTTCCGATATTGCAGTTTCAAGGATTTATAATGCGAGCCTTGTTACCCAGATTCAGATTGCCGGATTTAAGATTTTGGGAACCCTATTGGAGGAGTATACCGATGCAGTTTTAAAACCTAATACATACTATGCAAAGAATCTTCTTTCGCTTATGTCTGAACAGTACAAGGTTCCCCAGGATGCGCCAATTTACACCAAACTTCAGACTGTTGTTGATCTGGTTAGCGGCATGACCGACTCTTACGCTCTAAATCTGTATCGAAAGATTAAGGGTATTGAGCTCCCAGAACTATATACGACGTAAAGTTGGTTCGGATTTCTGCGTTACGCTCGTCGTGAGAATCCTCATTTACGAAGTAAACTTCGGTTCTCACTCTGTCGCAAGCCTTGAACTCCTTTCCAATTTTACGTTGTATCCGTCTCTTTAATCTCGACGTAATTTCTAACTCTTCACTCTTGATGATATGTTGTATCGTATATGTCTTAATTGGAGAGTAGTTGGGTGAGGGTCTCTTGTAGGTTTTTGATATTGGAGTGCTTGGCAACTATTTTGCCACTGTTGCAATCAATTAGATAGTAGGTTGGGATTGCATAAATGGCATACATTTTGGCTGCTTCAGATGTATCCCAATTTTGTAGTGAACCGCAATTGATCCATGGAATAACAAAGCGTTGAGTAGTGTTTTGCCACTCCTCTTTTTTGGTGTCGAGTGAAACACTATATAATTCGACTCCTTGTGGTTTGTATTTTTGATACAACTCTTTTAGTTGTGGAAGTCCTTTAATGCAGGCGTGGCATCCCGATGCCCAAAACACTAAAAGAATATATCGGTTGCTTGGTGTTTCAACTACACTTTTTAGTGAAATAGTGTCGCCATTCAGATTGGGAACCTTGATTTCAAGGTAATCAGCCCCCCTCTGTAACTCTTAGAATATCTTTGGCTCTCTCTAACTCCTCGGTAAAATATTCATTGCTGTTTGGAATTAGGGAGATTAATTCAAGTTGCTGTGCCGTTTCAAGAAAAAAACCGAAATTATCGGCTATAAAATATTGTAAGGGTGAGCCGGGATATTGCTCTATAATCTCTGCAGCCTCGCCACACATTGTAGTCGATGCCGTAGAGTAGTCAATTTGGTTTTGCTCGAATTGTATTGCCAACTCTTTGAACCGGCCTGATAATCTGTTTATTTCATCGTTAAGTGGGGTGCCTGACGGAGTATCAAATGTATTGTCTATTCTTGCAGATTTAATCGCACCGGGTTCCAAGATAAAGTTGGTTATAATGAATTTTTGCTCTGTTTTTGTACCATTGACAATATTGCTTCGAATTTGTGCAATGCGTGGCGTATCAATCCGGCCTTTAAATATGGCAACTCCTATTTTGTTTACACGAACAGAATCAATTTGTTCAAACTCACGAGCTCCCTCTTTCTGTATGAAAAGGTATGCCCACTCTCCTTGGGGAAGAGAGCCGTAGTTGTCACCTGTAATTACAAAATATGAATTTGGATTGTCGGAACATCCCATTACCAAAAGCAACATCACTCCCCAACCAATAAGAAACCTCTTCATCTCTTTCTCTTTTTTTTTTAACTCCTAACTTCTAACTATACTTATTGTGCGCTTTCATGGCGCGGTCAAGTTCTTTGCGTGAGTCGTTTTTCTTTAGGGTTTCACGCTTATCGTAATCTTTCTTACCACGGGCAAGTGCAATATGGAGTTTCGCAAACCCCTTGTCATTTAGGAATATACGAGTAGGTACTATTGTCAAGCCACTCTCTCGCACGTTCCGCTCCAATTTGATAAGTTCTTTGCGTCGTAATAGAAGTTTGCGCTCGCGACGTTCGTTGTGGTTGTAGTAGGTGCCAAGTTTGTATTCGGCAATGTACAACCCCTTGCACCACAACTCTCCCCGGTGAAAGTAGCAATAGGAGTCATTCATGCTGGCCTTGCCTGCACGAATGGATTTGATTTCGGTTCCGGTAAGAACCATACCGGCATCGTACTCTTCGATAAATTCATAATCGAACGATGCTCTTTTATTTCGTATATTCAGTTTGTTTTTGGGATCGCTCATGATATTGGCAGATTAAGTAGTAGGTTTAAAATTCTTTGTATCAAAAATGGGAATGTAACTGTTGTTACACATATCAATATGATTGTACTGAATTTGATTTTTTGCTCTATATCAGGTAACGTTACTGTTCCTGCAATTGTTATTCGAATTGAGTAGAATATTGCAATTGCTCCCGCAATAAAGCGCCATATATGCATTTCGTTGGCATAGAAAAGCGATATGGGAATAATAAACAGTGTGAAACCGTTTATTATTAAGGGAGCCATGTAGCTCTCTCTGGAATTTCCTAATGGAGAGTTGGTTACGTAGTAGCAGGCAATTCCCAATACGCTCCATGCGCCAATATAAAGTGCGATGAAATTGATTATGGTTTTAGCTGCGGCAATATACCAGATATAATCGATGGATAAAACAAAAAATGCGGGAATCGATGCCAATGACAGTATCGGTAACATGAATCGGTTAATCATGCGGCGAGCTGCTCCCGATTTCTCTGCAGTTTGTACTGTGAATTTGCCGGGATGTAGGTATAGGGTTATGCAGTTGCGCCATGCCTCTTTGATTTCGTTGTGCATTTTTGTATGATTTGAACTGACTCTTTTGCTCTTTTTTCCAATGCAAAATTATAAATTTTTACTGAATAGTATAGTGGTATAAATCTATTTGTTACTCTTAATCTCAATAGTGGTGCGGATTGCAGAGGCGTGGAAAATATTTTTTATAAAAAAGTGGGATAAAGTGGGATAATGTGGTAAAGTTTTTATAATTTTACGCAGAATAGTTATCTGAATATGTTAGCGTTTATTGGAGTATATAATTGTAAGGCGGACAGCAAGTTCCGTGTCTCTGTTCCGGCAATGTTCCGAAAAATTGCCGATGCGGAGGTGCAGAACGTGTGGATTATTCGCCGTAGCTCGACAGATAACTGTATTGATATGTATCCGCTTAGTGTGTGGAATGAGTTTCAGCAAAAACTGCGCGCTAAGTTAAATCCTATGAAGCCACAACATGCAACATTCTTAAGAGAGTTCTATAGGGATGTTCACATGCTTGAGGCTGATTCCAACGGCAGGATTCTTCTGCCTAAAACACTTCTCTCGGAGGTTGGAATTGAGAAAGAGATGGTGATGGCCGGCTTGGATAACAAGATTCAAATTTGGAATCCGGAGTGTTACGAGGCTTTGAGAATGCCACACGAGGAGCTGGCTCAGCTTATTCAGGAAATTTTTAACGATTAGACTATGTCAGAATATCACGTTCCGGTTTTGTTAAAACCGTCGGTTGATGGATTGGATATTCATCCCGGTGGTAAGTATATGGATTTGACATTTGGAGGTGGAGGCCATTCACGTGAAATATTGTCGCGATTGAATGGTGATTCTCAGCTTATGGCCTTTGATCAGGATATTGATGCGGTGGCCAATTTGCCTGAAGATGGTAGATTGATTTTTGTCAATCACAACTTCCGTTATTTGGCAAATTTCATGCGCTATTATGGTTGGGATGGCGTTGATGGTATTTTGGCGGATTTGGGAGTTTCATCGCACGAGTTTGATGAGGCTGAGCGAGGATTCTCTTTCCGATTCGATGCGCCTTTGGATATGCGAATGAATCAGAGCGCCGATTTAACTGCGGCGAGAGTGCTCAATGAGTATGGTGTCGAGGATTTGAAGAGAATCTTTGCTGATTACGGTGAGCTTGACGGAGCGTACAGGGTGGCAAGTGCAATTGTGCGTTATCGCGAGGAGAGTGAGTTGAAAACCTCGGGCGATTTGTATAAGGCGGTTGAGCGTTTTATTCCTCGTGAGAAGGAGAAGAAGTTTTTGGCCAAGTTGTATCAGGCATTGAGAATCGAGGTAAATGGAGAGTTGGAGGTACTTGAAGAGATGCTTTCAAGTGCAATGAGTGTTCTGAAACCCGGAGGGCGTTTGTCGGTTATTACATACCACTCATTAGAGGATAGATTGGTTAAAAATTTCTTTAAGTCGGGAAATGCTCAGGGAAAGGTTGAGAAGGATCCTATAACCGGCAGTGTAAACTTCAATTTCAAGGAGGTGAACCGTAAGGTTATTGCTCCAAGCGATGAGGAGATTGCAGTGAATCCTCGCTCAAGAAGTGCCAAATTAAGAATTTTGGAAAAGATAAGATAGGTATGGCCGGAAAGATTGGTGAATGGTTTTCTGCCGAGTCGGTTTCCGGAATGTTGAAGCTGGCTTTCGATGATAAGATTCAGGATATTGATTTGACAGGTAGGTTGTCGAAAAATAGCTTGAGTATTGTGGTGATTTTTATGCTCACCATTTTGTATGTTGCAAACGGTTATTCAATGGAGAAGTTGCAACGTGAGCATAACCGATTGGAAGATAAGGTGCATGAGCTTAGATTGAGAGCGGTCGCAACAAATGCCGAGTTGATGATTTTGCAGAAAGCATCGAATATTTCACAGAGTGTACAGAGCTCGGGATTGGAGTTGAAGCAGAGCAATGTGGCTCCATTTAAATTAAAACGTTGATATGGCAGAGGGACAGGGTAAAAAACGAGGTAGTGCAAGGCAGGAGTTGATTCTTAGAATGGGAATAATTCTTGTTTTGGTTTTATGTGCTTTTGGAGCGGTGGCAATTCAGAGCTTCTCTTTGATGACCGTTAAGCGAGATTCGCTTATGCAGTATGCCTACAAAGAGACTACGGTTGATATTCCTGCTCGCCGTGGCGATATTCTTGCTGCTAACGGTGTGCCTTTGGCGACATCGGTTCCATTCTACGATATTTATGTGGATATGCGTGAAAACCACATGCACGATACTGTTTTTTACCGTGGAGTTGATAGTTTGGCACTCTGTTTGGCAAATCTGTTCGGGGATAAGAGTAAGGCCTCGTATAAAGAGCTTTTAAACAGATCGCGCGACAGAAATAATGGACATTTGCTGATTTACAGACGTGCAACCTATAATGAACTAATCGTAATGAAGGGTTTCCCTATTTTCCGTCGTGGCCGTCCACGTGGTGGTTATATTATTGAGGAGCGTTCAGAGCGAGTAAGACCATTGGGTGAGATTGGTGCGCGAGTTATTGGTGGATGCTATAGAAATAATGGAGAGGGACATTCGGGTTTGGAGCTCTATTTTAATGAGCAGTTGAAGGGTGTTCCGGGCGAGGCCTTGGTTCAAAGAGCGTCGGGTTCTACAATCAAGTCGACTGTTTTGGAGCCGGAAGATGGTGTTACTTTGATGACTACAATCGATGTGGAGTTACAGGATGCGCTAAGCTCTTCGTTGATGAAGCACATGATTTACCAAAAGGCAGAGAAAGGATGTGCAATTCTAATGGAGGTGCAGACAGGAGATATTAAGGCCATTGCAAATTTATCAAAAGTTGCAGATGGTGTTTATGGTGAGAATGAGAATATGGCAGTCGAGGGTTTGGGAGAGCCTGGTTCGGTTATGAAAGCTGCAACATCGATTGCCTTTTTCGAGGATGGACTTCTCTCTCCAAATGATACGGTTCGTTTGGGAGGTAAGGGATATTATGTATTTCAAGGTCAAAGAATTACCGATTCAGAAGGACATGAGGGTATGGATGCAGTTTCGGTAAAGGATATGTTTAAATACTCGTTGAATGGAATTTCATTGATTGCCAACAACTTTTATGGTAAAGAACCCGAGAAGTTAATTGATCATTGGTATGAAATGAGGTTAAATGAAAGGACGGGAATAACTCTTAAAGGTGAGCCTAAACCGGCAATCAAGCATCCGAATGATTCAACCTGGGATCGGCATTTTAATAATTTGCCGTGGATGTCAATCGGTTATAGTGTGACCCTAACTCCAATGCAGTTGTGTGCCTTTTATAATGCCATTGCAAATAAGGGACAAAGAGTGAAACCAAGGTTGGTTACCGATATTTATAGAGGAGAGGATCTTATTGAACATTTCCCTGTTGAAGAGATTGATTCAAAAATGTATAGTGACCAAACCAGAGTCTTTATGGATACTCTGCTTCTTGCTGTAGTTGAGGATGAGGGCGGTACAGGAAGAAGAATAAAGAGTAAGAATTATAAGATTGCGGGTAAGACAGGAACTGCCCATATCTCTCAGGGTAGAGCGGGATATGCAAATGGCAAGCGTTGTACTTTTGCCGGTTATTTTCCTGCAGATGAACCGAAATATACCTGTGTGGTTGTTATTGACCATCCAAGGGTAAACAGATCGGGTGCTGCGGTTTCTGCGCCGGTCTTCAAGGAGGTGGCCGATAGGGCCATTGCAATTATGGCGCGTGAGGTGGAGTTGGCAAATAACGATGAGATAACCGTTGAGCCGCTTCCTAATGCCAAGAGTGGTTATGCGCTTGATTTGGCAAAGGTGTGCAGTGAGTTTGATATTGATGTCAACGAATTGTCCGGTGATGATTGGGTAAAGGTTAAAAGTAACGAGGAGAGTCAATCGTTGAATTTTGAGCATCTGACCATAAAGAATGGTTTGGTTCCCAATGTGGTTGGAATGGGATTGCGCGATGCTGTATATCTTATCGAGAATACAGGAATGCGCTGTACCGTTGCCGGTGTGGGTAAGGTATATTCACAGTCGGTACCTTCCGGATCAAGAGTTATTAAAGGGGGTAATGTACATATACGGTTAAGATAATAGATATGAAGATAAGGGCTTTATTGAGTGGTGTAACCACCATAAATTGTGACTATAATGCCGATGTCGAGATTTCAGGAGTTCAGTTCGATTCCAGAAAGGTCGGTGTTGGTGATATATTTGTGGCTATCTGCGGTTATAACGTGGATGGTCATGCCTATATTGCTTCGGCGGTAGAGCGTGGTGCAGTGGCTATTGTGTGTCAAATGGAACCGAAAGAGCGTTGTAGTGGCGTTGAGTATATCGTTGTTGAGAATGGTTCAATGGCTCTTGGTATAATTGCCGGAAATTTATATGACAATCCATCGCATAAGCTGAAGTTGGTGGGAATAACCGGAACAAACGGAAAGACAACAACTGCAACTCTTATGTATAAAATGGTGCGCTTAATGGGGCACAAGGCAGGTCTGTTGTCTACGGTATGCAACTATATAGACAATGAGGTTGTTCCTTCGACTCACACAACTCCCGATCCTATTTCCATCAACTCGTTGATGGCTAAAATGGTACAGGCAGGATGTGAATACTGTTTTATGGAGGTAAGTTCACACTCAGCACATCAGCACAGAATTGCCGGGTTGGATTTCAATGGAGCTATGTTTTCAAATATAACTCATGACCATTTGGACTATCATAAAACATTCAAAAGTTATATCGAGGCAAAAAAGCTCTTTTTTGATAATTTAGGGAGCGAGGCCTTTGCATTGACCAATTTGGATGACAAAAATGGATTGGTAATGTTGCAAAATACCAAGGCAAAAAAATATACATACTCGTGCAAGCGCATGGCTGATTTCAATGCCAAGGTGATAGAAAGACATTTGGATTCAACTCTTTTAGAGTTGGATGGATGTCAGGTGTGGACCAAATTTACAGGAGATTTTAATGCCTATAACCTATTGGTAGTTTATGCTACATCAATTCTGTTAGGCTTTGATAAAGAGACGGTTCTGGAGAATTTGAGTCTTTTGGTCCCCGTTGCAGGACGTTTTGAGACAATTGTTTCAAAGGATGGAGTTGTGGCGGTGGTTGATTATGCCCACACCCCCGATGCTGTCGAGAATGTATTAAAAACACTCCAAACTTTGAAACGTGATAATAGAATTATTACGGTGGTTGGAGCCGGGGGCGATCGTGACAAGACTAAGCGTCCAGAGATGGCGAAAGTCGCTTGTGAGTTGAGTGATATGGTGATTCTTACATCTGATAACCCTCGCTCGGAAGAGCCAATGGATATTCTGAACGATATGATGGCAGGAGTGCCGGCAGAGTGTGCAGATATCGTTAAGGTTGTGATTGACAGAGCAGAGGCCATTAAAAATGCCATTGACAGTGCAAATGGTGGTGATGTTGTGCTTGTTGCCGGTAAGGGACACGAGGATTATCAGGAGATAAAGGGGGTTAAATACCACTTTGATGATAAAGAGATTATTCGTGATACTTTTAATTCATAATAATTCATAAGGAAAATGTTGTACGGTTTGTTTGAACTATTGCAGGAGATGGATGTGCCTGGAGCAGGAGTGTTCAAGTATGTAACATTTCGTGCTGCTATGGCAGCGGTGTTGTCGCTCTATTTATCAATAATTGTGGGTAGAAGAGTGATTAAGTTGTTGAAAAGGCAGCAGATAGGCGAGGATATTCGCGATTTGGGACTTGAGGGGCAGCTGGAGAAGAAGGGAACTCCAACTATGGGAGGAGTGATTATTATCAGTTCGATATTAATTCCTGTATTGTTGTTGGCCCGTTTATCAAACCCCTATATCATAATTATGCTGGTTACAACGGTTTGGTTGGGAATTTTGGGTTTTGCCGATGATTACATTAAGGTATTCCGCAAGGATAAGGAGGGGATGCATGGCAGATTTAAAATTATTGGACAAATAGGATTGGGTGTGATTGTAGCGGTATCACTTTATTATATTAATAATGGAGCTGATATACTGACAACAATTCCATTCTTCAAAAATAATGAGTTCAATTACATGTGGCTTACCTCGTGGGCAGGGGATTATGGAAATATTTTGGGCTGGATTGTATTTGGACTTTTGGTTATTTTTGTAGTTACAGCGGTATCAAACGGAGCAAATCTGACCGATGGTCTGGATGGTTTGGCTGCAGGAACTACAGCCCCCGTAGCAGGAACTTTGGCAGTGTTGGCCTATATTACAGGAAGTGTGGTATGGGCAAACTATTTGGATATAATGTATGTGCCCCGTGTAGAGGAACTGGCTATTTATGGTGCAGCCTTTTTTGGTGCAACCGTAGGTTTTTTGTGGCATAATTCGCATCCTGCGCAGGTCTTTATGGGCGATACCGGAAGTTTGACAATTGGCGGAGTGGTTGCTGTGTTTGCCATTATTATTCACAAAGAGTTGTTGCTTCCCATCTTGGTTGGTGTATATTTGGTTGAGAATCTGTCTGTTGTTATTCAGGTATCGTACTTTAAATATACAAAGAGAAAGTATGGCGAAGGACGCAGAATTTTTCTAATGTCTCCTTTGCATCACCATTATCAGAAGAAAGGAATTCCTGAGACGAAGATTGTGGTTCGTTTTTGGCTTATTGCAATATTATTGGCAGTAGTAACATTGGCAACATTGAAAATCAGATAAATGAGATGGGCAGATTGGTTATTTTAGGAGGAGGCGAGAGCGGAGTTGGTGCAGCCAAATTGGGTGTAAAACTCGGTTATGATGTCTTTTTGTCAGATAAAGGTAAATTGGCAGTAAAGTATGCAGAGCAACTTGAGTCAATGGGAGTTGAGTATGAGAGCGGCGTGCATACTGCCGAGAAAATATTAAATGCAGATTTGGTGGTTAAAAGTCCCGGTATTCCCGAGACTGCACCTATGGTTGCGGCTTTGCGTGATGCAGGAGTTGAGATTATTTCCGAGATTGAGTTTGCCGGCAGAAACAGCAATGCACGAATGGTATGTATTACCGGAAGTAATGGTAAGACAACCACAACGCTATTGACTCACCATTTGTTGACAAAGGCGGGCGTTGATGCAGGTTTGGCAGGAAATGTGGGACATAGTTTGGCTGCACAGGTGGCCGATAATGCCCATGAGTTATATGTGGTTGAATTGTCGAGTTTCCAGCTTGATGGGATGTATAATTTTAAGGCCGATGTGGCAATATTGACCAACATAACTCCCGACCACCTTGACAGATATGATTACAAGTTCGAGAACTATGTGGATTCTAAGTTTAGAGTTTTACAAAACATGGAGAACTCTGATCTTTTTATCTATGGTCAGGATAGCCCTGCTGTGAGTGGTAAACTTGCAACACTAAAGGATGTTGCGCCTCAAAGTGTTGGATTTTCATACAATTCTGATTCTGAGTGTGGAGCAAAGGTTGTGGGCAATTCTGTTCAGGTGGAGATGGATGGACGCAAATTTGTGGTTGATAAGAGTGAAATAAGCATAAAGGGAAGACATAATCTATATAATGCCATGGCTGCAATTTGTGCTGCTATAAGAGTTGGGTTGACAAATGAGCAGATTGCAGATGGATTGCAGAGTTTTCCGCAGGTGGAACACCGTTTGGAGACATTCTGTGTACGAAATGGAGTGACCTTTATAAACGATTCAAAGGCAACCAATGTCGATTCAGCCTGGTATGCTCTTGATAGTATGAGTCAGCCAGTAATCTGGATTGCAGGAGGAACTGATAAGGGTAATGACTACTCGGTTTTGGATGATCTGGTAAAGGCTAAAGTGAAACGTTTGGTCTGTATGGGGTTGAATAACAAAAAACTTGTTGACCATTTTGGTGCAATGGTTCCTGTTTCCGATACCAATTCCCTTGAGAGTTGTATTGAGGAGTGTATGAAGTTTGCCGAGAGTGGCGATGTTGTTCTTTTGTCTCCATGTTGTGCAAGTTTCGATCTGTTTAAAAATTACGAGAATAGAGGAGAGTTATTTAAAGAGCGAGTAAAGAATTATGAGTAAAGCATTGGAGTGGATATGGAAGGAGTTTCGTGATATGTTCACGCTTGACTATTGGATTCCTAAGGGAGATAAATTGTTGTGGATTCCTATAGTCATTCTGGCTTTATCGTCGCTTTTGTTTATCTATTCATCGACAGGCTATTTGGCTAGTCGTTTGAATGGAGGGGCTATGGCTTACTATTTGTGGAAACAGATATTTTTCCTCATTGCCGGCTATGTGGTTATTATGGTTGTGCAGCGGCGTTCGTTCAAGACTATGATTGACTATGTGCCATGGTTTTTGCTCTTTGCGATAGCCCTTATGCTTTTGGCATGGTTTATGGGAAATGCAAAGAATAGTGCAGGGCGTTGGATTATTTTGGGCCCTATAAGTTTCCAACCATCCGAGATTGTTAAATTGGCTACCATAATGTTTATCGCTCGCGATATTTCATATAATCAAACTGCTGATGGATATAATTTCAGTTGGAAGCGAATGATACTGCCACTTATTGCTATATTGTTGATTTTCAAGGATAACATTTCGACTGCCATATTGCTGTCAGGAACCTGTTTTATGATGGTCTGCATTGGTAGATTACCATGGAAACAGATTGCGAAGGTTGTGGTTATAGCTATTGGAGGATTGGCAATTTTAGTCGGTTCATTGTTGGCAATTCCCGATTCTACGATAGATTCTCTTAAGGATAATGAGGTTTTAAAGCGTATCCCAACAGCGCAGTCGCGCATAAAGACATTTTTCGATCCTGTGCCACTCGAAGAGATGGAGTTACAGGATATACGTGATTCACAATCAATCCAGGCTCAGATAACCGTAGCGTCGGGAGGAGTTTTGGGAAAAGGACCGGGAAATAGTATTCAGGGAATAAAATTGCCCGAGGTATATTCCGATTTTATATTTGCAATTATTCTTGAAGAGACAGGTTTGTGGGGTATGGCTTTGATAATGATAATGTACTCGATAATGTTAATATCGGCATTTAGGGTGCTTTTCAAGTGTAAGTCTCTCTTTTTGGGGCTTATGGTTGTTGGAATTGTAATGTGTTTGCTATTCCAGACAATAATTCATATGTTTGTATGTGTGGGATTGTTTCCGGTTACAGGACAGACATTACCCCTGCTTAGTAAAGGTGGAACCTCTACTCTGATTGTGTGTTTGGAGTTGGGAATTTTGCTTGGGGTTAGTAATATGATTCAACAAGAGGAGCAACAGCAGTTGGGCATGAGTCAGGCTGCCGAAGATAAATAGTAGAGTTATGGGTAAAAGAGTAATAGTTTGCGGAGGCGGTACGGGTGGTCATATCTTCCCGGCCTTGAGTATTGCGAATGCTCTGAGAAGATTGGAGCCGGATATCGAAATATTGTATGTGGGAGCTTTGGGGCGCATGGAGATGGAAAAGGTCCCCGAGGCAGGTTATAAAATTATAGGCTTGCCTGTAATGGGTTTACAACGAAAGTTGACTCTTCAAAATATAAAGGTCCTTTTCAATCTTTTTAAGAGCCTTAGAATGGCTAAAAAGATTTTAAAAGAGTTTAAACCCGATGCTGTTGTGGGTGTAGGTGGCTATGCAAGTGGCCCAATGGGGAAGGTTGCCGCTAAGAGTGGAGTGCCATTGTTGCTACAAGAGCAGAATTCTTATGCAGGAGTGACCAATAAACTTTTAGGTAAGCGTGCCTCTAAGATTTGTGTTGCATACGATGGTATGGAGCGCTTTTTCCCTGCAGATAAGATTGTAAAGACAGGAAATCCTGTGCGTAAGGATCTTTTGGATGCTCTTGACCATAAAGCCGAGGCTATGGAGTATTATGGATTGGATTCTACGAAGAAGACTCTTTTGATTACCGGTGGAAGCTTAGGTGCAGGAACAATCAATAATGCAATAGAGAACTCTTTGGAGAAGATTGCAGCGTGGATTGATGTTCAGGTGTTGTGGCAGTGTGGAGGTTACTATTATGAAGCTTTGAAGGCACGACTTGCAGATAAGCTTCCAAAGAATGTAAAGTTAATGCCTTTCTTGAAGAGAATGGATTATGCTTACGCTGTTGCTGATTTGGTTGTGGCACGCGCAGGGGCAAGTACAATATCAGAGTTGTGTCTTTTAGGTAAAGCTGCAATTCTTGTGCCCTCGCCCAATGTTGCTGAAGATCATCAGACAAAAAATGCAATGGCGCTTGTCAATAAGGGAGCCGCTGTTATGGTTAAGGATTCCGAGGCAGATAAAATGTTGTGCAGTAGAGTTGAGCAGATTATAGATAATGACGAAATGTTACTATCTTTACGAAGTGAAATTAAGCATCTGGCACTTTACAATTCCGATGAGGTTATTGCAAAGCAGGTGTTGGATTTGATGAAGTGATTTATGGAGAAGGTTGATTTAAAAGATATTCAATTTGTCTATTTCTTGGGAATCGGAGGAATAGGAATGAGCGCTTTGGCAAGATATTTTAAGGCCAAAGGGTTTGAGGTGGCCGGTTATGACAGAACCAAAACACCCTTAACACAAACATTGGAGCAGGAGGGAATTATGGTGAATTATACCGATCAGGTTGCTGAAATTCCATTTAAGTATAGGGATAAACAGACAACTTTGCTGGTATATACCCCGGCAATTCCCAAGGATAATTTACAGTTGGAGTGGTTTCTGAACCATGATTTTGTGCCACATAAGCGTGCAGAGGTGCTTGGAATGTTGTCGAAGATGGGCAAAGCTTTGTGTGTTGCCGGAACTCATGGAAAGACAACCACAACCACTATGTTGACATATTTGTTACAAAGTTCTCATGTGGGATGTAGTGCCTTTTTGGGAGGAATTTCCAAGAACTATAACACAAATCTGATTCTTAATCCGAATTCCGATTATATTGTGGTCGAGGCCGATGAGTATGATCGCTCATTTCTTCATTTGGAGCCGGAGATGGCGGCAATTACCGCAATGGATAATGACCACATGGATATTTATGGAACTCGCGAGGCTATGCTTGATGCGTTTGCTCAATTTGCGTCGCAAGTGCGTTCGGGAGGTGCCCTGTTCCTGAAGAGCGGATTGGAGTTGCAAGGGGCGTGTGCTTCGCTTGCCAAGGTTACCGGCAGCTACGGAGTGGAGTGTAGTGCAGATTATGAGGCAAGAAACCTAAGAATTGTGGATTCAAAATTCGAGTTTGATTTTTACTCTCCCAAGTGTGTTATTGAGGGGTTGAGATTGGGGGTTCCCGGCAGAATGAATGTCGAGAATGTAACAATCGCAATTGCAATTGCTTTGCGTTGTGGTGTTACACCCGAAGAGATTCGTGAGGCTCTTCCCAATTTTGAAGGAGTTGTGCGTAGATTCAATTTGCATGTGGATAGTTGCGTGGGCAAATATGTCGATGATTATGCTCATCACCCCGAGGAGATTCGTGCAACACTCAATGTTGCTCGTGAAATATGGCCAAATGAAAAGTTGACCGTTATATTTCAGCCTCATCTATACACCAGAACCCGAGATTTGTACATTGATTTCGCAAAGAGCCTTTCACTTGCCGATAAGGTGATTTTGACTGAAATATATCCTGCACGCGAGGTGCCTATACCGGGAATAACCAGTGAGATTATTCTGGAGCGTTTGTCTGCGGAGCGTGTGTTGGTTCCAAAGGCCGAGCTGATGGAGTATTTGGATAAGAATTTTGATGGTGGTGTATTGTTGACATTGGGCGCAGGAAATATAGATCAACTTATACCGGAGATAAAAGAGTGGATGAAGTGGCGTAAAGCGTAGAGTAATGAAAAAGATATTTGCACTGATTGTAATATTGCTTTTGTCTGGCTATATGGGAGTGGCTCTTTATTATGCTTCAAGCAGGCAAAATGAGGTGCTGTGCAGTGGCATGAGTATCAGTGTAAATCAGCTTAAAATGAATTCACTGATTGATACTGTCACAATATCCAGGTTAATAGATTCGCACTTTGGTTCATTTGAGGGACAGTTGATATGTGCCATTGATACCGATACGATAGTGAAATATCTTAAGGGCCTGGAGCAGGTAAAAGATGCGGGTGTCTATTTTTCTCAACAGGGTAAAATGTATATCACAATAGAGCAACATGAACCACTATTCCGAGTATGTCCCAATAGTGGCGCATCGTATGCAATTGATGAGAGAGGAGATGTAATGCCTATACGAGGTTCTGCGGCCTTTCGTTCTGTTGTGGTGACAGGAGCGGTGACCAAAGAGATGGCCACTACCCAGGTGTTGGAACTGGTAGAGTATATCAACGGTGATAAGTTATGGAGGGCAATGTTTGAGCAGATTCATGTTGAGGAGTCGGGTGATTATCTTCTTGTGCCCAATATTGCCAATGTAAAGATAAGATTGGGCACTGTTAAGGATTTAGATATAAAATTTGATAATTTACGTCTTTATTTGGAGCAAGGAGTTGAAAAGCGAGGTTGGAGTGCCTATAAAGAGATTAATTTGAAATTTACGAACCAGGTTGTAGGAGTTAAGCGATAGATATGGAGACAAGGGTTTCGATAGAGATAGGTAATCAGACAATAGTTGCAGCTTATGGCTATTTGACCGATTCGGGGGTGGTTAAATTGAATGATATAGCTATGTGCCCCACTGCCGGTTATGCTAATGGGCATATTGATGATAAGCCATTGTTGATGCAGACATTATATGATTTAGTAAATAGAATTACAAAAGGTGGGTCGCTTAAAAATTCGGTAATACAATTTGTTATGCCGGCCGAGGTTGTAAAGTGTACCGAGTATACGGTTAATTTAAAGAGTGTAAAGGGGATAGATAAACGAACTCTTCAAGAGGCGGGAGCTCAGTGCAAGAAGGAGTTTGCTTTGCAGAAGGGTTATGAAATTATTGATATGATTCCTTGTCGCCTTGCCGTTAATGGTGAGGAGCAACTATCATTGAATGTTGGTTCGGCAAGTAATGTGGCTCTCACATGGCGTGTGTTTGTGGTAGAAGAGAGTGTCACAACCGAATGGATGGAGCTTTTTGATATATTTAAATCCGAGTCGATAGGTTTTATTCCATACGAGCGTGCTTGTGGCGAGGCCTTTGGGGCATTAAGCAGAAGAGAGAATCTGTCAATAGTGGATTTGGGTGCTGATAGTGAAAGAGTGCTGAACTATTCCGGTGGATTGTTGAGGCTGTCGGAAAGGTTAAGATTGGGTGCCGATACAATAGATCAGGATATAACACAGGCCTATAAATTACCATTGAGAGATGCTCGTGAATTGAAGTTGTCGCATGGAGAGGCTCTGCTTTATACTTGTAAAGTGGATTATGTTCCTCTTCCTGATGGATTGAATGAGTGTAAGACCAAGGAGTTGATGGTGGTGATTCAGTGCCGATTGGAGGAACTTTACGAGGGAGTAATCTATTTGTTGCAGCAGATAGGGTGTCGCACCGGTAAGGTTGCCTTGGTAGGAGGAGGAAATAATCTTAAGAACAGTGATTTGCTCTTTAAAATGTTGTCGGGTATGGAAATTCTGCCTGTAAAGTATTTGGCACAGGCCAAATCAGAGAGCGATTTGATGGTAAAAGAGTTTGCCGTTGCAGTTGGAGCATTGGGAAGCGATACACAGGATGATGAGCCTGTAAAGAGAAAGTGGTTCCCTTGGTAAAAATGAAAATTCAGACTATGAGTTCATATATAGATATAGAGGATGCAAGTGGAAGTTTCCACAGTGGTGAAACCCCGATAATCAAGGTGATGGGCGTTGGTGGCGGAGGCTCCAATGCAGTGAATCACATGGCAAAGATTGGGATAAAGAACGTGGAGTTTATTATATGTAATACAGATATTCAGGCTCTGCGTGAAAGTCCTATTAAGAATAGAATTCAGATTGGCAAGGATCTGACCGAAGGTCTGGGTGCAGGTTGTTTGCCGGAGAAGGGTAAGTGTGCAATTTTAGAGAGTGCCGAGGATATTCGCACACTGCTCGAAAACAATACAAAGGTGCTTTTTATTACTGCCGGAATGGGTGGTGGTACAGGAACCGGAGCGGCACCTCAGATTGCAAAGATTGCCCATGAGATGGGAATTCTGACAATCGGAATAGTGTCGGTGCCTTTTGAGTTCGAAGGAGAGAAGAAGTTGAGACAGGCTATGGAGGGTATCGATGAGCTTGAGCATTACGTTGATACAATTTCGATTATCGTTAATGATCGTCTCCTTGACGATAGTTATTCGGTTCCTTTGTCACAGGCTTTTGCCATGGCCGACAATGTTTTGGCAATGGCAGCCAAAAGTATAGCCGATGTTATAATGATGCCCGGATATATCAATATTGATCTTCGTGATGTGTGTACCGTTATGCGTGATAAGGGAGTTGCGCTAATCGGTAGTGGAGTGGGCGAGGGCCCAAATAGGGCAATCGATGCGGTACAGGCCGCTCTATACTCTCCATTGTTAAAGGATCAAGATATTAAAGGGGCTGCCTATGTGTTGATTCACATTCAATATGGTCCTGACGAGGTTACAATTCAGGAGCACGATGAGATTACCGATTATGTGTTGAGTAAGGTTGGACAGCTGACAAATGTTATTTGGGGAACTGCTCAGGATGATGAGTTGGGCGATAAGTTGCGTGTTTCTGTGGTTGCCACAGGATTTAATAGAAGTTCTATTAATGAGGTTCGTAAGCAGTCGGGTGGAGAGAGGCAGCCTCGCCTATTAAAAGTAGAGAGAAGGAGCCCACAGGTTGAGCCTGAAACCGAGTTTAATGTTGTGCCCAAGCAGGAGGAGCTGACTATGCATATAGAAGATACAGCCCAGATAGAGGCTAAGGCACGCGAGCAACGCGAACGTAAAGAGCGTGAGCAGGCCGAGCGTGAAAGAGCTTTGCGCGAAAAGATAGAGCAGGAGCAAAACAAGAAGCAATCCAATGAGCGAGATTTCCAGTTGGATGATGACGATTTTGAAGAGCCTAAAGTTGAGCATAGTGGCAAGAGTATTACCAGTGCCGAAGCTGTGGATAAATGGTTTAAGAATAAACTTGGCGGTGGTGAAGGTATCGATTTTGAACTGGATTAAAATGTAACGATATGCAAGAGGGAATGATTAATTTCGATTTAAGTGAAGATCGCCCCAATATTATTAAAGTTATTGGTGTTGGGGGCGGTGGAGGTAATGCTGTCCGTTACATGGCCCAAAAGGGTATTGTTGACGTAGATTTTGTTATTTGTAATACGGATAAACAGGTAACTCAAAAGGATGATTTGAATATCGAGTATATTCAGATTGGTGAGGAGTGTACCAACGGTTACGGTGCCGGTAATGATCCTTTGGTAGGAAAAGAGGCCGCCGAAGAGAGTATAGAGCGAATCAAAGAGGTGCTTAGCGGTGATACCAAAATGGTTTTTATTACTGCCGCTATGGGAGGTGGAACAGGTACAGGTGCAGCTCCTATCATTGCCAAAACGGCAAAGGATATGGGGCGATTGGTGGTTGGAGTGGTAACGGTTCCGGCCCGTTTTGAGGGGCCGATTCGCGTCAATAACGCCAAGGCCGGTGTTGAAGCATTGGAGGGAGTAGTGGATTGTTTGATTGTTATTGAGAATGACAGAATTAAACGTATCCATAAGGATTCAACTTTATCTCAGGCCTTTTCTCAGGCAAATGAGGTGTTGCTGACTGCTGCAAAAGGGATTGCCGAGATTATAACCTTGTCAGGCTATATAAATGTTGATTTTGCTGATGTAAAGACCGTTATGGAGAATAGCGGAGTGGCAATTATGGGTGCGGCCAAGGCTGAAGGCGAGGACCGAGCAATAAATGCTATTAAGGAGGCTCTTGAAAGTCCGTTGCTCAGTAATGATATTTTAGGGGCAAAAAATATCCTATTCAATATAACATCGGGTCAAGAGGAGGTTCGTACCGATGAGCTGTTAAAGATTACCCGCTATATTATCAGAAAGGTAGGCGATAAAGCTTCGGTTATTTGGGGAGTTGGTCGTGATATGAGTTTAGGTAATGCCCTGTCGATCACAGTTATAGCTACGGGATATCCGAAGGGATTATTTAATATTGCCAATAATGGCAATGAGCGTAAGCCAATTACAATAGAGTTAAATTATGTGGCTCTTACACCGAATTTGTCTGAAACCGAGCGTTTAAGTCTTATTTCTGAGCCGGCATATAAACGTCGAGGACAAGTTTTGAGAGTTACACATGGAGAGTAAATACAGGGAAAAGAGTATGGAGAAATTTGGAGAGTTAGGATTATCAGAGAGTATACTAAAGGGTATTGAGGAGTTAGGTTTTGAAACCCCCACACCAATACAAGAGAAAGTTATCCCTGTGGTTTTGTCAGGGTGTCAGGATTTGGTTGCACTTGCACAGACCGGAACGGGTAAAACTGCTGCTTTCGGCTTGCCTTTGTTGCAATCCTTAAACCTAAATGATAAATCGATTCAGGCTCTGATTCTGAGTCCTACTCGTGAGTTGTGTGTTCAAATCTGCAATGACCTTGTAAAGTATTCGAAGTATTTGCCACAAGTTAAGTGTACCGCAGTTTATGGAGGAACGGACATTCGTAAGCAGATAACCACAATAGAGAAAGGGGTTCACATTTTAGTGGCAACTCCAGGTCGTTTGTGCGATTTGATACGTCGTGAGGCGGTGAATATCAATCAGGTGCGTTGGGTGGTTCTTGACGAGGCCGATGAGATGCTCAATATGGGTTTCCAGGAGGATTTGAACTTTATTCTTGAGGAGACTCCCAATGAGAGAAATACATTCCTCTTCTCAGCAACAATGCCTGTTGAGGTTGAGAGAATTGCCAAGAATTATCTGAAAAATCCACAAGAGATTACAACAGGTAAGAAGAATCAGGGAGCAGATACCGTTAGCCATATTTACTATCAGGTAATGGCTAAGGATTGCTATGAAACTTTGCGAAGAGTGATTGATTGCGAGCCTGATATGTATGCAATTATCTTTACTCGAACCAAGAATGATGCACGAGATATTGTAAAGAAGCTACAGAAAGATGGTGTTGATTGCGATGCTCTTCATGGCGATTTGAGTCAGGCTCAACGCGATGATGTGATGGCGCGTTTCAGGGCAAAACTATTGAAGGTGCTTGTTGCTACCGATGTTGCTGCACGTGGACTGGATGTTGATAATTTGACTCACGTAATAAATTATAATCTTCCCGAGGATATAGAGAGTTATACACACAGAAGCGGTAGAACAGGCCGTGCCGGTAAAGAGGGTATCTCCGTATCGATTATCAATGCACGCGAGAGTGGCAAGATTCGCCGCTTGGAGAAGATGTTGCGCAGACCTTTTACTTTCTGTAAAGTTCCAAGTGGCGAGGATGTCGGCCGAGCTCAGCTAAACTACTATGCAGACAGGGTGGTTACTGTTGAGCCTAAGGAGGATGTTGATAAATACGCAGGAGAGTTGTTTGCAAAGTTCCAGGAGATGGACAAGGAGATGCTTATCCGTAAGGTTTTTGCATACGAGTTTGGCAAACTGCTTAAAAAGTATAGAAATGCACGTGATTTGAATATCATGGATGCGCCTAAACCAAGGGGAGAACGGAGTGACAGATCGACATATAAAGTATTCTCGATTAATGTGGGTAGAAATGATGGATTTTCGCCCAGAAGTTTAATGGAGATTATCAACTATTGTTCTCCACGCCGAGGAATGGATATAGGTGGAATCAGGGTTGGAAACGATGAGACCAGATTTGAGATTGATGTTGACGGAGTAAAAAACTTTCCACGTTTCTTTAATGGAATACAGTTCGAGGATACCCTAATTAAGGTAAAAGAGCTTGACGAGATGCCGGTATCTACTCCAAAGGTAAAAAAAGAGCGTTGGAGTAAGGAGCGTCGTGATGGTGGGATTGATGGTCGTTCAGAACGTAAGCGTGGTGACAAACGCTCTAAGCATAAAAGCACTGCACAGAATAAGTATAGACGAGCTCAAGCCGAGGGTGCTAAAAGAAACAGTAAGGGAGGAAAACGAGGTAAATAACAGAAGATATGGAGATTACAAAGGCTGAATTTGTTATGAGCAACAGCTCATTGTCGAAATGTCCACGTGAAGATAGGAAAGAGTATGCCTTTATCGGACGTTCCAATGTTGGAAAATCTTCGTTGATAAATATGCTTACTCGCAGAAAGAATTTGGCTAAAACAGCAGCCAAACCGGGTAAGACCCAATTGATAAACCACTTTTTGGTAAATGATGAGTGGTTTTTGGTTGATTTGCCGGGATATGGATATGCAGCAACATCGAAAGGGCAGCGTAGAGATTTCGGTAAAATGATTAGCGATTATGTCATGAAGCGTGACAATTTAGTATGTCTTTTTGTCTTGGTTGACAGCCGTTTGAAACCACAAGCTATAGATCTTGATTTTATGCGTTGGTTGGGTGAATCACAAATTCCGTTTGCAATGGTATTTACCAAAGCGGATAAATTGACAGCCAATGAGAAACGCAATTGCATAAATGCCTACAGTAAGGAGATGCTTCAAGAGTGGGAGAGCATGCCGCCATGTTTTTTGACATCGTCTGAGAAGGGGTTGGGGCGTGCAGAGTTACTGGATTATATAGATTCTCTGAACAAAATGGAGTAGCAAATGGAGAGAGCAATTTCGCTATACGAACTGAATTGTCGCATCAAGGCTGTTGTCAGTGGTGCGATTCCTGCGGTGTGGATAACCGCTGAGATTGCGGAATTGAACTTAAATCGTTCGGGCCACTGTTATTTGCAATTGGCCGATAAAGGGGAGAATAGTGAGCAACCTGTAGCGGTTGCCAGGGCAACAGTGTGGGCCTCTACGTATAGATTAATCTCCTCTTATTTTATGCAGACAACCGGAAGAGTTTTGGAGCGAGGAATGAAGGTTATGCTACTGGTAGAGCCTGTTTTTCATGAGCTTTATGGTTTCTCGCTGAATGTTAAGAATATCGAGCCAGCGTTTACAATGGGAGATTTGGAACGTAGGCGTCGGGAGATATTGGAGCGATTGAAGAGCGACGGTGTAATTGATATGAACCAAATGCTTCCTTTCCCGGTGTTCCCAAAACGAATTGCAGTGATTTCGTCGCAAACTGCTGCCGGTTGGGGTGATTTCAAGACCCATCTTGCCGAAAATAGTTATGGTTATCACTTTCATATTAAACTATTTCCGGCCATAATGCAGGGCGATGGTGCAGAGACGAGTATTATCAATGCCTTTGATTTGCTTGCCGAGGAAATAGAGAATTTCGATGTTGTGGTACTGATTCGGGGAGGAGGTTCGCAGACTGATTTGGGGTGTTTCGACTCCTATAATTTAGCAAACTATGTGGCACAATTTCCAATTCCCGTAGTTGCAGGAATTGGCCATGAGCGTGATATAACTGTTATTGACCATGTCGCTCATACTCGCGTAAAGACCCCTACAGCTGCTGCTGATATTTTTATTGAGGCTTTTGTAACATGTGAAACTATTTGCCGTAGTATGGCGGACAGATTAAAACGTGTTGTTAATGCCATTGTTGCCGATGAAAAGCTAAAGAGTGAGAGATTGACAAACCGATTTGCGACAAGAGTAAAGGATAGATTATCGGGCGAGGCCTCGCTCATAAGCATGTATCGCCAAAAGGCTCTCTCGAATGTTGTTTCAACCGTTGAGCGCAGAAAGGAGCGGTTGAAAATGTCGGTGGTAAGGGTCAAAGGGGCTGTGTTACAGAGCTTGACAAAGAGTAGTAACCGTTTGGAGAAGAGTGAACTTGTAGTACGTTATTCTGATCCTGTCAGAGTTTTGGAGAGGGGCTACTCAATTGCGCTTAACAATGGTAAGGCTGTTAGAAGTGCCAAAGAGTTAAAGTGTGGTGATCGTATAACTATGCGTTTTGCCGATGGAAATGTTGAAACAATAGTAAATAAAGAATATGGAGAATAAGTTGACTTATAAAGAGGCTCTTGACGAAATTGAGCAGATAGTATCAAATTTAGAGAATGATAAATTGGATATAGATCAATTGTCTGTTTCGGTTAAGCGTGTTACAGAACTCATAAAGTTTTGTAGAGAGAAGTTGAAAGAGACAAGCGATGAGGTTGAGAAGACACTTCAAAGTTTGGAGATATAGTTTTATGTGTAGATTTCTGCTGCTCTTCATTGCTCTGTTTTTGGGTGGTGTGGTTTATGCACAACCCTCGGAGGCTTTGCGTAATCTTCTTGCCGATTCCACATTAAGATGGGCCTCGGTTGGTGTTGATGTGCGACAAGTGGATGGAGGTAGGCAGATTATAGAACATAACTCCCATGTTGCCTTGATTCCGGCTTCGGTTACGAAATTAATCTCTACAGCCTTTGCTCTTGATATTTGTGGACCTAACTTTACACTTGAAACTCAGGTATATCGCGAGGGAGATGTTTATAATGGCTATTTGAATGGTACACTACTGATACATTGTAGTGGAGATCCTACCCTTGATTCAAGATATTTCCCTGAAAAGAGATTCCTTAACTCTATTATTACTTCGTTAAAAGAGCAGGGTATAAATAGTGTCGCAGAGATTAAAATTGTTCCTACCATATCAATATCGGGTAGGTATAGCGGTGCATGGTTAAGTGAAGATGTTGCTAACTATTATGGCGCAAGTTGGATGCCGTTCAATTGGTTGGACAATAGTTGCGATATAGTGCTTCGTAGTGATATGGGTAATGGCTATTTTGTTTCGGAAGAGCCAAATGGATATATATGCAACTACAACTGTATGCTAAATATTGAGCGTGGAGTGAAGCCCGATGTGTGGGTATATGGAGGAGCAAATGGTTATAGAGAGATTCGGGGAGTTATGCCCCCTAATGTTACAACTTACTCTGTTAGAGCCTCAATGGGATTCCCGGAAGAGTATTTTAAGGCTCAATTTAATAGATTGACCAATCGTCCTAATGTAATAGAAACAGGATTATCAAATGGGAACAGAATTTTGGTTGCGTCGTATCTTTCTCCAACATTTTCCGAGATAATATCCGTGGCAAATAGGCGTAGCATTAATCTATATGTAGAGGCGGTTGCCAATATTGCGGCAAGCAAGGTGAGTGGTTCGGAGTCATATTGTGATAAGATGAAGATGTGGCTTGAAAAGGTTGCTTCGGATTATCAAGGGGTGGTTCTCAAGGATGGTTGCGGTTTGGCTCCGTTAAATCGTGTGCCGATTTCGGTCTTTACGGATTTGCTGTTATGGAGTAATGGTAAATGGGGAGGAGCATTTGATAATTCATTGGCGGTTGCAGGTCAGGTTGGAACCTTGAAGAATTTTGCAAATAACTATCCAAATCTAAACGGAAAGGTTATTGCTAAGAGTGGTTCAATGTCTGGGGTACGTGCCCTCGCAGGCTATATAACGGCAAAGAGTGGCAAACAATATGCCTTTACAATAATTGCAAATGGTTTTACTGTAAGTGGTACTGATGTAATGGGAACATTTGCGAAATTCTTGAATAAACTATACCAGGAGTTATAATACTTTATTTAAACAAAGTCCTGTTCTGAATCGATTTACCCAGAGTAAGTTCATCGGTGTAGTCAAGATCATTTCCAACAGAGATTCCTTTTGCGATAGCGCTTAACTTGATGTTCATATTATTGGGTATCTTCTTGCTTATATAGAATGCTGTAGAATCACCCTCGACGGTGGCGCTAAGCGCAAAGATTATCTCTTGAATCTCATCATTATGCAATCTGGTCAGTAGGGTGGCAATGTTCAAATCATTGGGGCCTATTGCATCGATAGGCGAGATAAGCCCTCCAAGAACATGGTACACTCCGCAGTATTGACCTGTCCTTTCGATAGCCAATATATCCTTGATGTTTTCAACAACGCATATTGTTGATTTGTCGCGTTTCTGATTCTTGCAAATTTCGCAAAGCTCCTCCTCGCAAATGTTGTGGCACACTCTACATGAGTGTAGGTCAGTTTTTAGGGCAGAAATGGCATTTAGGAAACGATTAACATCGGAATCGCCCCTTTTAATAATGCTTAATGCATATTTCAGGGCGGTTCTTCTGCCTACTCCGGGTAAGAGGGCGAATTCATCTATCGCCCTCTCCAATATTTTAGATGCACTGTTCTCCATCATTGCTCCTCATCAGGAAAACGAATATCACGAATAATCATCTGAATATCGTTTCTTCCCATAAATCTGTTCTCTTGTAGGGAGTAGCAAATATCAAACTGCTTGCCCTTTGAGATTTTAGAGTATAAACGCCCCATACCAAATGCAATACCGCTACGCTCGTTATTTGCTCCGCTTCTTGTCTCTATATTGCCAACAACGGTAAGTTTCAGGTGTTGGTGTTCAATATTCTTTCCAACAATTTGTGACTTACCGAAATAGTCCTGCACCTCATCGGTCTCAAAGACAGGAATTGTGTTGTTTGGACCAAATGGAGCAAATTTTTCCAATGTTTCATAGAACTCGGGAGTAATGTCCTCCAAATGCAACTTTGCATCGATATTGATTTGTGGACGTAGCATCTCCTCATCGATAGTTTCCGATACAATACGCTCGAATTTCTCTTTGAATTTCTCGATATTCTCGGTTTTCATTGTCAAACCGGCAGCATATTTATGACCGCCATAGTTTTCGAGAAGCTCGCTACATTGTGAAATTGCATTATACAGATCGAAACCTTCGACCGATCGTGCTGAACCGGTAGCAAAACCATTGGAATTGGTCAAAATGATTGTAGGTCTGTAGAATGATTCCGTCAATCTTGATGCCACAATACCGACAACCCCTTTGTGCCATTGCGGATTGTAAAGAACCGTGGTCTTTTTTGATTCGGCAGCAACCTCGCTCTTGATTTTGTTTATGGCCTCTTCGGTAATGTTGTGGTCAATTTTTTTACGCTCATCATTGTAATTGTTAATGGTGCGCGCAATATTCTCAGCCTTTTCACGGTTTTCAGCTACAAGCAGATCAACGGCTCTTTGACCGGACTCAACTCTGCCTGCTGCATTAATTCTGGGACCAATCTTAAAAACAATATCGTTGATAGATATGCTTTTGTCGATTTTAAGAGTGTCTATAATGGTCTTCAAACCCAAACTTGGGTTTGTGTTTAACTGCTTAAGACCATAATAGGCCAAAATACGATTCTCACCTGTGATAGGAACAATGTCGCTTGCAATGCTAACGCATAGCAGGTCAAGTAGTTCATACACCTCGCTCTGAGGTCTTCCTTTTTTTATGCCGTATGCTTGAACCAACTTAAAGGCCACACCGCAACCGCTCAACCACTTGTATGGGTAGTTGCAGTCCTCTCTCTGTGGATCCAAAACTGCCACGGCGGCAGGAATCTCATCGCCCGGGGTGTGATGGTCGCAGATGATAATATCTATGCCCTTTGATTTGGCATACTCCACCTTATCGACATCTTTAATGCCGCAATCGGTGATAATTAATAGACTTACTCCTGTATCGGCAGCATAGTCTATTCCTTTTTTTGAAACGCCATACCCCTCGTCATAACGGTCGGGGACATAATAGTCCACCAACCCTCGTCGGCAAAAACGGTGTAGATACTTACACAATACGGCTACTGCCGAGCATCCGTCCACATCGTAATCGCCAAATACCAGAATTCTTTCTCCTATTTGGATTGCACGATCAAGTCTTTCAACAGCCTGATCCATATCCTTCATAAGGAATGGATTGTGCAATTGCTCCAATTTCGGATTAAAGAAATCTAAAGCTTCTTCATAACTCCCTATTCCCCGTTGGATGAGCAAATTAGCCACCACGGGATTACAATTTAACCTACTCGATAATTCTGATACTTTTTTCTCGTCGGGGGCTGCGTTAACAACCCATCGCTTGTTCATTATTTATTTATTTATTATTTTTTCAAATTTGGTACAAAAATGCACAAAATTCATCGAATTTCAAAGATAAATAGGAGAAAATATTTATCTTTGTCCGTTAATAGTTCACTTTTTGAGCTAAATGTTTGAATATTAAGAGAAATTGAAAATATGAGTCTATTAGAGTTGAGCGAACAGGAGATTATTCGCAGAGGAGCATTGAAAGAGTTTGAAAAGTTTGGAATAGAGGCATATCCGGCAGCAGAGTTTCCGGTTAATGGTAAGGCTGTTGAGATTAAAGAGCGATTTGTAAATGGAGGCGAGGAGTCATTCGATGTTGTTGTTGCAGGGCGAATGATGAGCCGCAGAATCATGGGTAAGGCTTCGTTCTTTGAGCTTCAGGACTCAACTGGAAGAATTCAGGTCTATGTTAGCCGTGACGATGTCTCTACCGATGAAAATTCAACCGAATACAATGTTGTCTTCAAGAAATTGATGGATATTGGCGATATTGTAGGTATTGAAGGATTTGTATTCAGAACACAGACAGGCGAGATTTCGGTTCATGCCAAGAAGATAACCATGTTGTCAAAATCATTGCGTCCGCTTCCAATTGTAAAGGAGAAGGATGGTAAACTATTCGATGCCTTTACAGATCCTGAGCAACGTTATCGTCAAAGATATTTGGATTTGATTGTGAATCCGGGTGTTAAGGAGACTTTCCGTAAGCGTACACAAATGATCAACTCTATTCGCAACTTCTTCAATGAGCAGGGTTATCTGGAGGTTGAGACACCTGTTTTGCAGGCAATTCCGGGAGGAGCCTCTGCTCGTCCATTCATTACTCACCATAACGCTTTGGATATTCCATTGTATTTGAGAATTGCAAATGAGCTGTACTTGAAGCGTTTGATTGTTGGCGGTTTTGACGGAGTTTACGAATTCTCGCGCAACTTCAGAAACGAGGGAATGGACAGAACTCATAATCCCGAATTTACCTGTATGGAGATCTATGTTTCATATAAGGATTACAACTGGATGATGAACTTCACCGAGGAGATGATTGAGCGTGCTTGTTTGGCCGTTAATGGAACAACCGAGGTGACTGTTGGAGATCAACAGATTTCGTTCAAGCGTCCTTTCCGCAGAGTGAGAATGGCCGATGCAATCAAAGAGCATACCGGTTACGATATTGAGACAATGTCCGAGGCAGATTTGTTCGAAGCTTGTAAGAAACTTGGAATTCAGGTAGATGAGACAATGGGTAAAGGAAAGTTGATTGATGAGATGTTTGGCGAGACTTGTGAGTCATCGTATATTCAACCAACATTTATTTATGACTATCCGAAAGAGATGTCTCCACTTACCAAAAAACACAGAACAAATCCAGATTTGACAGAGCGTTTCGAGTTGTTTGTAAACGGTAAGGAGTTGGCCAATGCCTATTCGGAGTTGAATGATCCTATTGATCAACTTGACCGTTTCCAGCAGCAGATGAAACTTTTGGAGCGTGGTGACGATGAGGCAATGTATATCGATTATGATTTTGTTCGTGCTTTGGAGTATGGAATGCCTCCAACCAGTGGAATGGGTATCGGTATTGATCGTTTGTGCATGTTGTTGACAAACAATGTCTCTATTCAGGATGTTTTGTTGTTCCCACAAATGAAGCCGGAGAAGAGACCTGTGGTAGATTCAGATGAGAAGTTTATTGAAATCGGAGTTCAGGCAGAGTGGGTGGCAGTTGTCAAGAAGGCCGGTTATACAACAGTTGCTGCATTGAAGGCTGTCGAGAATCCAAATAAGTTGCACCAGGATTTGTGTGCAATCAATAAAAAGGAAAAACTTGGTTTACAAGCTCCAAAACCCGAAGATGTAAAACTTTGGATAGCTTAACATGAAACAAAATACAACACAATATATGGTTGATATCCCCGAGAATCCTCGTATTGCCCTTATTGGTGGAGGAAGTTGGGCAACAGCAATAGCTAAGATTTTGATGGACAACCATCCTCAACTTAGCTGGTTTATGCGCAATATTGATTCAATCAAGGCATTCAAGAAGTTGAGGCATAATCCTCGCTATTTGTGTTCGGTTGATTTTGAAATTGAGAGAATAAATTTTTCAGACGATATCAACGCAATAGTAAAAAAAGCCGATGTTATTGTTTTGTGTGTACCGAGTGCCTTTATGCGTAATGTGTTGTCGAAGGTAACAGTATCAATGCAGAATAAGGTGATTATATCGGCAATTAAGGGTTTGGTTTCTGATGATAATGAAACTGTAGTTGATTATTTGGCAAATACTTTTAATGTGCCATTAGATCACATGGTTGCACTGTCGGGACCTTGTCATGCCGAGGAGGTTGCTTCAGAGAGATTGTCATTCTTAACCTTTGCTTCTCCATCAACCAAGATAGCAAGAAAGGCTGCACAATTATTCGAGAATGCGTACGTACGAACTGCAATTACCGATGATGTTTTTGGTGTTGAGTATGCTGCGATTATGAAGAATATTTATGCTATTGCAGCAGGAATTTGTCATGGATTGCGCTATGGAGATAATTTCCAAGCGGTGTTGGTCTCTAATGCAATTCAGGAGATGGAGCGTTTTATGGAGGCGGTAATGCCGCATCAACGCGAAATTAAGGCTTCGGTATATTTGGGAGATTTGCTTGTTACCTGTTATTCACAGTTCAGTCGAAACAGAACTTTCGGAACAATGATAGGTAAAGGCTATTCGGTCAAGTCGGCACAAATGGAGATGCTTATGATTGCTGAAGGATATTATGCTGTAAAGGGAATCAAAGAGGTGTGCGAGCAACATAAGTTGGATTTGCCAATTATTAATGCGGTTTATAATATTCTTTACGAAAGAATCAGCCCTGTTGTCGAGATTCATTTGTTAACTGAAGTATTGCGCTAAAGATGAATAGTAATTATAAGTTGGTTCAGGTTACCGATGTAAATACCGAAAAGGCATTCTACGATTTGCCTGTTGCGCTGTATAAGGGTAATAAGTTTTGGGTGCATCCTCTTCGTGGAGATATGCAGTCAGTATTTGACCAGGATAAGAACCCTTTGTATAAGGCAGGTGGCGAGTTGATCCGTTGGATTTTGGTCGATTCATCTAAAAGATGTGTTGGTCGTGTAGCTGCCTTTATCAATCCCACATCCTATAATGTTGACGGTTATAAGGTGGGGCAGATGGGTTTCTTTGAGTGCATTAATGATTCAGTGGCAGCCAAGATACTTATAGATTGTGCCAAGGATTGGTTGGTAGAGCGAGGTATGGATTGTATGGAGGGACCGGTGAACTTTGGAGAGCGCATGATGTGGTGGGGATTGATGAATAAAGGATTCGATGAAATCCCGGTTTACGGAATGCCATATACTCACGACTACTATGTGAAATTCTTTGAGGACTACGGATTTAAGAATTATTATAATCAGTATGGTTGTCGTACCAAGTTGGTTCCTGAAAGTTTGAGTAAGGTTGTAATTTGGAAAGCCGATAGAATCTTGCGTGACCCCAATTATAAGGTGCTTACCTTTGCACAAGTAGGTGAAAAGATGGCCATCGAGACAATATTGACTGTCTATAACAAAGCGTGGAATTTGGAGGTGCATGGGGTAAAAGGGGCTGATAGAGCCGAGATTATGGCTCTATATAAGAGTCTAAAGCCTGTGATAGATAAGGACTTAATTTATTTTGCATATTATAACGATGAACCTATCGGTTTCTTCCTGATGTTCCCTGAAATGAATCAGGTGTTTAAGAAGATGCATGGTAAGGTTGATTTTATGGGGGCCATAAGATTGCTTTATTCATTGAAGTTCAAGCAGATTCACATTGCGTTGGGACAGTTGTTCGGAATTGTACCCGAGTTCCAGAATAAGGGAGTTGAGGCGGCCTTGATTAAGAAGTTCTATGATAACATTGTGGTGCAGAAGAGTCACTATGAGTATCTTGAACTAAATTGGATGGGCGATTTTAATCCTCCAATGGTACATCTAATGGATTATATCGGAGCAAAGCAGATAAGAATCTATGTGACATACCGATACATGTTGAATGATTCAATTCCATTCGAGCGTGCAGTTGATAGAATGATGCGCTTGAAAGAGGAGAAGAGTGAGAATGAAAAAAGTTGAGCCTTAAAACTCAACTTTTTTTGTGTTGCTTAGTGTCCGTGCTTACAATGGAACTGCAAACGCATTAGTCGCAACTCCTCTTCGGTGTAATCACCGTCGAACTCATCGTAAGCCTCTGAAATATTGTCGGTATCGGAATCTCGGAAGTAGTCCATAATCTCCTCTTGTTGATCCTTGTCTAACAAGAGATTCATGTAGTAGTCTATATCAAGTTTTGTGCCCGAGAATACAATTGCCTCCATCTCTTTGATTAACTCATCGAAGTCAAGGTTTTGCTGACTCGCAATATCCTCTAAGTCAATCTTACGGTCAATACATTGAATAATGGCAACCTTGTATTTTGATTTATTGGCAACGGTCTTGAATACCAAATCTTGTGCTCGTTCAATTTCGTTGTCTTCAACATATTTCTTGATTACCTCGGCAAACTCTTTTCCATATTTGTTTGCTTTTCCAATTCCAACTCCCTGTATGTTTGCCAACTCATCGATTGTGATTGGATAGTTGGTGCACATATCTTCGAGCGAGGGATCCTGGAAAATAACGTATGGTGGCAGATTATTATCCTTGGCAATCTTCTTTCTTAAATCTTTAAGAATAGAGAAAAGTGTGTCATCTAAGGCAGATACACCACCTTTATGATCTTGTAGTTTATCCTCAACCTCGTCCTCGTAGTCATGGTCGTCCATAAGCATGAAGTCGGTAGGTTTTTTGATAAAGGCCTCGCCCTCTTTGGTTAATTTTATAATTCCGTATTGTTCGATGTCCTTCTCTGTATATCCGGCAATTGAGGCTCTGCGATATACCATGTTCCAGAACTGTTTACTCTTGTCAGAGCCGGCTCCATATAACTCAAGCTGGTCGTGTTCGTATGATTTTATATGCGAGTCCATCTCGCCCCTGAGAACGTTAACCAAGTGTTCAACCTTAAATTTCTCTCCAACATCTTTGATTAATTGTAGTGCATCTACAACATACTCCTTCCCCTCGAACTCTTTTTTCGGGTAGAGACAATTATCACAACATCCGCAATTCTCTTCCATATAATTTTCTCCAAAATAGTGTAGCAGAACCTTTCTACGGCAAATACTGCTCTCGGCATACGATACTGTTTCGTGTAGTAGCAGTTTGCCTACCTCTTGTTCTGCCACAGGTTTACCCTGCATAAATTTTTCTAATTTCTGAATATCTTTGTAACTATAATATGCTATACATATACCTTCTCCTCCATCGCGTCCGGCGCGTCCGGTCTCTTGGTAGTATCCCTCAAGACTCTTGGGGATTTCATAGTGAATAACAAAGCGAACATCGGGTTTATCTATACCCATACCGAATGCAATTGTGGCAACAATTACATCGATCTCCTCCATAAGGAAGTGATCTTGGGTTGCACTTCTTGATGCTGCATCCATGCCGGCGTGATATGCTTCGGCCTTGATGCCGTTCATTCGTAGGATTTCTGCTAACTCTTCTACAGTTTTACGGCTCAAGCAGTAAATGATTCCCGACTTTCCTTCGTGATTCTTTATGAATTTGATCAAATCCTTTTGCTGGTCAACCTTTGGTCGTACCTCGTAATATAGATTTGGTCGGTTGAATGATGACTTGAATACTTTGGCATCGAGCATCTCAAGGTTCTTTTGGATATCGTTTTGAACCTTTGGAGTTGCAGTGGCGGTAAGGGCTATGATTGGGGCCTTACCTATCTCCTCGACAATAGGGCGGATCCTTCTGTATTCTGTGCGGAAGTCGTGTCCCCACTCCGAGATACAGTGCGCCTCATCAACAGCAAAGAATGATACCTTTACCTTTTGTAAAAACTCTACATTGCTCTCTTTTGTCAATGACTCGGGAGCTACATAAAGTAGTTTGGTCTTTCCGGCGAGTACATCCTCTTTAACCATTTGAATTTCACTTTTTGTAAGCGACGAGTTCATGAAGTGGGCCACTCCGGCCTCGGTCGAGAATGATCGCATGGCATCGACCTGATTTTTCATCAGGGCAATAAGCGGAGATATGACAATTGCCGTGCCTTCAAGCAGTAGTGCCGGAAGTTGGTAACATAGTGATTTCCCTCCTCCGGTAGGCATAAGTACAAATGTGTTATTCCCGGCTAATACATTTCTGATAATAGCCTCCTGGTTGCCCTTGAATTGATCAAATCCGAACAGCTCTTTAAGTTTGGCATGCAGATCGATCTTTGATAAATCAGTTTTAGCCATAGCGATTTTGTGTTTCAAACCATCTCTTTTATGCAAAATTATATTTTATTTCAAAATCTTCACTATTGAGGAGGAAAAAAATGTTTAATTTTGCCTGGAATCTTTTAAGATTTTGAGAGATGTTATTTAATTAGAGGTGGATATGGTTGATATAAAGCAAGTTGCTAAAAAAGTTATTAATGATGAGGCAAAAACAATTGCCAATTTAGAGCACTTTATCGACGATGATTTTGTTAAAGTGGTTGAATTGATACTCCATTCAAAGGGGCGAGTGATTGTTTCAGGGGTTGGAAAAAGCGCTATAGTGGCGCAGAAATTGGTGGCAACTCTAAATTCTACCGGTACACCTTCTGTATTTATGCATGCGGCCGATGCTGTACATGGCGATTTGGGAATGATATGTCCCGATGATGTTGTGATTTGCCTTTCTAATAGTGGTAATACACCGGAGATAAAATCTCTTATACCCCTAATAAAGAATCTCGATAATAAGAATATTGTTGCTATGGTTAGTAACAGGGATTCCTATTTGGCTAAAAATTCGGCATATATTTTGCAGGCATACGTTGAACACGAGGCGGATCCTAATAATCTGGCTCCGACAAACTCAACAACGGCTCAGCTTGTAATGGCCGATGCCTTGGCAATATCGCTAATTGAGTGCAGAGAGTTTTCGAGCAATGATTTTGCAAAATATCATCCGGGGGGCTCTTTGGGTAAGCGTCTCCGTACTAAGGTTTCCGATATTTTTGATAAGGATAATCGTCCGCAGGTTTTTGCCGATGATATTCTTCGCACGGTGATTGTTGCTATGTCGGCAGGACGTTTGGGAGCTGTGGCGGTAACTAATAGCGAGAATGAATTGCTTGGAATTGTAACCGATGGCGATTTACGACGTATGTTAGAGAAACATAGTGATATTGAATCGCTAAAGGCCGGTGATATTATGACAAAAACTCCAAAGTGTATCTCCGAAGATGAGTTGGCATATAGTGCCTTTAATATTATGGAGCAGAATAGTATTACCCAGCTTGTAGTTACCGATGGCAATGGTTGTTATTGCGGAATGATCCATTTGCATGATATTCTCAAGGAGGGCGTAGTGTAGCATATTTGAAAAAGTATAGTCAAAATATTGTTTTATGGGCAAAATGGCTCTTGTTGATAGTTTTGCCGTTTATTGCCGATGGGGTGTATGCTCAGAACTCGACAAGAATTCGCGGTGTTGTAACCGATTCTGCTACGGGTGAGCCAATTCCTTTGGTTAATGTATTCTTTCCTGGAACCGATGTAGGTATAACTACCAATTTTGATGGTCAGTTCTTTCTTGATACCAAGATTCAGGCCTCGCTCCTAAAAGTATCTTGTATAGGGTACAAAAGCAAACAGATTAGGGTGGTTCAAGGGGCCTTTAATCAGGTAGATGTTCTGTTGGCTCCCGATGTTCATGAGTTGGCAACGGTTACTGTGCGTCCGGGAGTTAATCCGGCATTTGCGGTTTTGGATAGTATCTCCAAATACAAAAAGAGAAATAATCCGGACCGATACGATTATTACTGCAAGACCTATACCCGAATGGAGCTCGATGCAACAAATATCAAGCCTCAATTTAAGAATAAAAGGTTGCAGCGCGATTTTGGCTTTATATTTCAATATATGGATACCTCGGCTATTACCGGAAAATCATATTTGCCTGTAATGATTACCGAAGGAGCGTCGGAGTACTACTATAGAAGCTCTCCGTTAATGAAACGTGAGATCGTTACAGGCAGTAAGATTTCCGGAGTAAAAACCGATTATACTTTTGCTCAATTCACGGGACAGTTGCATCAAAAGGCGAATTTCTATGATAATTTCTTGGATCTTTTTGAGGTTCGTTTTGTGAGCCCTTTGTGCGAGACCGGCAGAATGTATTATAACTATTTTCTGGTAGATAGCGTTCAGCGCGATGGCAGAAAAATCTATACAATGCGTTTCCATCCGAAAAGCTACTCGGTTCCAACGCTGGATGGTGAGTTGCGTATCGATTCAACAACGTGGGCATTGGTTTCGGTTCAATCGACATTGGCCAAAAAGGTTAATGTGAATTGGTTGAGGCATTTGGTAATTAGTGCGGAGTATGATTTGTTGCAGGAGCATAATATTTGGTTCCCTAAGCGCGATGAGATGTTTGCTGACTTTTCTGTGTTTCAAAGTGACTCGTCGAAGTTAATCTCTTTTTTGGGGCGTAGGCATATTGATTATATGGAGCCGGAACTGAATCCGGAGTTCCCCAAACATATCTTGAAGCTTGATAACGATGTTACTATGCCTAAGGATGTTCTTGATAGAGATTCTCTGTTTTGGGATAGCGTGCGTCCGTATGAGTTGAGTAAGCGCGAGGCTGATATTTTCTTGATGGTTGATTCGGTAAAGAGTGTACCTTTGTATAGATCTATTGAAACGGTGCTTGAAACAGTTTTCTTCGGCTATTTTGATACAAAATATGTAGGATTGGGTCCATACTATAAACTGTTCAGTTACAATGGAGTTGAGGGGGCGAGGTTTCAATTGGGATTCCGTACCACCGATGAGTTCAGTAAGCGGGTGCGCCTTTCAGCTTACGGAGCTTACGGAACTAAGGATCATAAATGGAAGGGCGGAGGCGAGGTGTTGTATCAATTCAATACTCAACCATTCTCGCAGTTAAGGGTGAATTACAAGAATGACGTGGATCAGATAGGAGCCGGTTTTAATGCATTGACCGAGAGTAATATTCTTAGTACAGCGCTCTCGCGTGGAGATAATGATAAGTTGACTCCGGTGCAGAGTATCTCCTTGGAGTTTGAGAAGGAGTGGAAGGAGGGTTTTGATAATACTTTTGGGGTTTCGTTTGGCAGGGTTAACCCCACTCCACGGGTCCCGTTTGTGACTCCTGCCGGAGATTCGTTAAGCAGTGTCAGTACGTTGGCTTTTAAATTGAATACCCGTTTGGCATGGAATGAGATTTGGATTCGCTCCGATTTCTCACGTACGACACTCTCATGCCCTTATCCCAGAGTAGGTTTGGATTTAACCTACGGAGTAAAAGGGGTGGCACGTAATGATTATGCCTACTTGAAGAGTGTATTATGGTCGCAATATGATTTCTATATAGCTCCTTTGGGTTACTCGGACATATATGCAAATGTTGGAAAGATATGGGGTAAGGTTCCATACCCTTTATTGAAGATACACGAGGGTAATGGAACATACTTCTATGATAAATATGCCTTCTCGTGTATGAATTATTACGAGTTTGCTTCAGATATTTGGGCAACCCTTATGTGGGAACACCACTTCCGCGGTTTCTTTATAGGTAAAATTCCTTTATTGAAGCGGTTGCAGTGGCGTGAGGTGATTACCTACAAGGTGTTGTGGGGAACCCTCTCCCAAAAAAATAATGGAGCTGTTGAAAATTCCGAAGCAATACTGCTCTTCCCACAGGGAATGTCGAAGGTGGGTAAGCCATATATGGAGTTCGGTGTCGGGATTGAGAATATTTTCAGAATATTTCGAGTTGATGCAGTGTGGCGTTTAACTCACAGAGAGCAGGTTTCGGGAATTAAACATCAGAATTTTGCTATTAATGTTTCTGTACATTTAAGTTTTTAATTACCTTTGTATCCATGAAATTAAGAGCAGAAGAGTTAGTTAAGAAATATAAGAGCCGTACTGTTGTACGCGGTGTATCTTTTGAGGTAGAACAGGGTGAGATTGTAGGATTGCTTGGTCCGAATGGAGCCGGAAAGACCACTTCGTTCTATATGATTGTAGGTCTGATTATCCCCAATGGAGGTAAGGTCTTTTTGGATGATCGCGAGATTACCAAAGAGCCGATGTATAGACGTGCACAGCTTGGTGTTGGATATTTGGCACAGGAGGCATCGGTATTCCGTCGTTTAAGTGTAGAGGATAACATTAGAGCTGTTCTTGAGATGAGCGATATGAGCAAGGAGGAGCAGACAGAACGTTTGGAAGAGATGCTCGATGAGTTTGGTTTGCAGCATATTCGTAAGAGTCTTGGTATTCAGCTTTCCGGAGGTGAGCGTCGTAGAACCGAGATTGCACGTGCATTGTCTATTCGTCCAAAATTCATTCTTCTTGATGAGCCATTTGCGGGTGTTGACCCTATCGCTGTCGAGGATATTCAAAGTATAGTAAGAAAGTTAAAGGATAAGAATATTGGAATTCTTATTACCGACCATAATGTTCAAGAGACCTTGTCCATTACCGATCGAGCATATCTGTTGTACGATGGAAAGATTCTTCAAGCAGGAACTGCCGAAGATTTGGCTGCCGACCCTGAGGTAAGAAGGGTATATCTTGGTAAGAATTTTGAGTTGCGCAGAAAGAATGATTAATCTTAAAAGGGGGGGAAGCTTATTGATAGGAGTTGTGTTTGCAACTCTTATTGCTCTTTTTATGGGTTGTCATGAAGAGACAAGACCTAAAAGTGTGCCCTCGACTCCTATTCAAATTAATTTTCAATCTATATTTGCCAAATCGGTTCAGGCAATAATGGAGGCTCGTTATGATGATGCTGTAAGATTGTTTGAAGCCGTAGAGCCCTATACGCGCGATTTGGATCCCAAAGTTAAAGCTGCTTATTTGATTCAGCGGGCGCAGGCAGAAGCTATGCTCTTTAAAGGCAGAGAGGCAATTCAACATTTAACTGAGGCTGATTCAATTACCCGCCATCATGGATTGGATTCGTTACGATGCTTAATGTACAATGCATACGGAATCATGTTGCAGAACACAGAGTCGGATAGATATGGCGCCTTGGAGTACTATGTACAAGGTATAAATTTGGCAAAGTCTATTGGTTATGACTATATGCGGGCAGTGCTATCGGCCAATGCAGCCTGGCTTTTCTTGCTCGATCGTGATATGAGCGGTTTGGTATATGCTGAATGGTGTTACAATTATGCAATTACCCATAAAGTAACAAATGCGGTATATTGTGGAGCATTAACTACTGCTCAATTCTACATTCAGCAAAAGAGATTGAGTGAGGCTGATACAATGTTGGTTGCTGCAGAGAAGGCGGCAATAGAGAGTAATACTGCAGATTTGACAGAGTTATATATGGCTTTTGGTGATCTTCACACTGTTGCGGGAAACTATGAATTGGCTGTTAAATATTACAAAAAAGCTATTTCATATAATGATGTGGCTATGGTTGATTACACCTTTTTTGCCTATGTTCACTATGCTGAGCTTTTGGTGATGATGGGCAAGGATCGTGAGGCGATAGATGAATTGAAAAGGGGATTGCAGCGAGTAGAACATCACTATATGCAGGTTGAACGTCCAAGAGCCTATAATACCATGGCTTTTGCCTATGATAAATTAGGAAAGAGTGATAGTGCTTCGTTTTATAAGACTAAGGCGGTAGTTGAAAGTGATGTGCTGCATAGACGCGATATTGCCAATGTAAAGAAGAATGTGATCTCTAAATATGAGCAGCAGAGTCGGTTGACAATTGCCGAAATGGAACTTAGGACAATGAAGGAGCGTCTATGGTTCTATATTGTGGCATTCCTATTTATTTTGTCGGCATTGATTGTTTCTGTTGTTTCACGTAACAGATTGGTGCGAGTGCATAAACAGTTGGTTGCCCGCGAAGTGGAGTGGAATAAGGAGAGAAGCAGGTTGGAGGAGAAGCATGGCCGTTCGGATAATGTTGATTCGCATGAAACGGAGATTGAAGATAAGGTAAGCGGTGGCGACAAGGTGCTTTTTGAACGTATAGATAAATTGATGCGTTCGGATAAATTGTATAAGGATCCGCTTTTGGGTCGCGATAAATTGGCAGAATTGCTTCAGACAAACAGAACTTACGTTTCAAAGGCAATAAATAGTGTGCGTGGAGAGTCGGTATCGCGTTATATTGCAATATACCGTTTGGAGGCAGCAAGTAAAATGCTTTCGGATGTTGATGATAATACACCAATTAAAGATATAGCGTCAGAATTGGGCTTCACCTCGCTAAGTACTTTTTACTCTTTATTTAAAGCGAGGTACGAAATATCGCCAGATAAATTTAGGAAATATGCTCGCGAGAATAAAGTGTAGCTTTCTACTATTATTTTGACAATTGATAAATTAGGAGTTGTGACCAACTCCTTTTTTTTCTTACTTTGCGGAAAATTAAATATTAAAAGTATGCTAAAAAAGAGTACAATTGGAATTATCGGTGCTATGTTTGCAATTGCAGCATGCAGTACAGTGCCTAAATCTTACACATTGACAGGAACTGTTAGTGGTGTAGCTGATGGAACTGTAGTTGAGATTATACCTACAGCTACGCATCAGGATGAGAAACCTATTGCAGTATTGGAGATAAATGGGGGCGAGTTTATAGTAAAAGGTAGTGTGGAGCAGCCTACTGCTTGTTTATTACATATCGGAGATAAGGCATACCATACATTTATGCTTGAGAATTCAAACATAACAGTCAATGCCGAGATAGACGAGGAGGGATATTACACCTCAGTGATAGTTGAGGGTTCTGAAAACGATAAGATTTTCCGTCAAAAAATGGCTTTTCGCGATACTTTGAATGAGATGCATTCGAAGTATGTCAATGATTACAGTGAGGCTGAGGCTAAGGCTGAGGCAGAAACTGACAAGAAGAAAGCTGCACAGATGAAGGCTGAGGCGTATGAGGCTCTTGTTAAAGCAGAGGGAGAGTTCTTTCATAATGTAGACGAGGTGATGATGCGTAATTTCCGTGCAAATGGTGATGATTTCTGGGGACCTTTATTGGTGCTTCATAATCTGAACTATTTTGCAGAGGGTGATACAACTTACATAAATTTGTTCAACTCATTCTCGGATAAGGCAAAGGAGAGTTATTATGGACAAAGGTTGAAAAGTGAGCTTTTCCCTCCTACCTTGGTAGGCAGTCCTGTGCCGGAGATGACCGGAGTTGATAAAAATGGAGTTCGGCAATCATTGAAGGAGCTTTGCAAGGGTAAAAAGTATGTGATTATTGATTTCTGGGCAAGTTGGTGTGGTCCATGCCGTAAATCAATTCCTGCATTAAAGGAGTTCTACGCTAAATATGCACCCAAAGGAGTTGAGATAGTTGGAATTTCAATTGATAAGCGTGAAGCTGATTGGAAAAAGGCTTTGGAGCAAGAGCAGTTACCATGGCCAAATATTCTTGATAACCAAGGTGTGAATTCAACCCTCTTCCTGGTGCGTGCAGTGCCAACGATGTATGTGGTAGATGAAAATGGGGTAGTTCAGAGTAATAATTTCTATGACACGGCTGAACGTGCAAAGTGGTGTGAGGTATTTGATAAGTTGTGATAAGAAAAAAATGTTATTACATTTGTTTGTATCGAAGATATTTGTTTACTTTGCATAACGAATTGTAAAAGAGTTGTTTTCTATTATAGTTTTATTCGTTAGTATTTGAGTTGCGAGGAGCGTCGTGAGATGTCTCCTCGCTTTTTTGTTATTTTGACAATTGGCAAATTAGGAGTTGACGCCACTTTCTATTTTGGTTTATTTTGCATCTGCAAATATAAATCAAAACAAATCAATAAAATTATGAGTATAATGAGTAGAATTGGAGTAACGATGATAGCGACAGTAATGGAGCTGTTTGTGTTAAGTTCGTGTACATCAGACCCAAAGTCCTATAGGATGACAGGTACAGTGACAGGAGTTTCAAATGGAGCCAAGGTTGAAATTGTTGAGTCTGCTACATTTGCAGAGAATCAGCAGCCTATAGCGGTTACAAGTGTGGAAAATGGCTCCTTTATAGTAAAAGGTTCTGTAGAGCAACCTATACTCTGTTATATTAATATAGATGGTAAAGGACACCATAGATTTATGCTTGAGAATGCAGATATCGATATTGAGATATCGGTAAATGAGGATGGCAAATTTAATAAGGTAAATGTGGAAGGCTCTCAATATACCGATCTATATATTAAAAAGATGTATTTCCGCGACTCTATGGATAATATTCGTAATCAGTTCGTTGCTAAATACTATGATGAAATAGCCAAAGCCGATGCAGAGTCAGATCCGAAAGTGGCAGAGAAGATTCGCCTGGACGCTCGTGAAGCAAGGAGTGAGGCAGACAATGCATTCTATCCTGAATTTGAAAAAGTTTTGGATAAGAACTTTAGAGCAAATGGTAATGATTTCTGGGGACCATTATTGATTTTAGCAAACAGAGCCTACTTTAGAGCGGAGGAGCCGGAGTTGCAGGAGATATTTGCATCATATTCCGAGGAGGCGAAGAGTAGCTACTACGGAAAGATATTGGAGAGGCAGATTTTCCCTCCAACATTGGTGGGTAAGGAGCTTCCGGATATGAAGGCGGTAGATAAAAACGGAGTGGAATTATCACTGAAAGAGCTTTGCAAAGGTAAAAAATATGTGGTTGTTGATTTCTGGGCCAGTTGGTGTGGTCCGTGTAGAAAATCTATTCCTGTTCTTAAGGAGTTTTATTCGAAATATGCTCCTAAGGGTGTAGAGATAATAGGAATCTCTATTGATAAGCGTGAGTCCGATTGGAAAAAGGCCTTGGAGCAAGAGCAGTTGCCTTGGCCCAATATCATGGATGTCGAGTATGTAAATGGAAAGGATTTTTACGTTAAGTCCATACCTACAATGTTGGTTGTCGATGAGAATGGAGTTGTTGTGAGCAATAAGTTCTACGACGAAGAGGAGCGTGCAAAGTGGTGCGCAGTATTTGATAACTTATAAGGAGGGTAAGTGTCATACTAATATAAGGGTAGTTAAGTATGTGTGAATCCGAGGGCAAATAAAACAGCTCTCGGATTTGTAAATTGTTTATTTGTAGTTTATTATAGCTGGTTTTGCTATTTTGGCAATTGACAAATTAAGTATTGTGATATGGTTCGATTTATATTTTCTTTGTGAAAAATTACGTTTTTTAACATAACCAAAAATGAGTACAAAAATGAAAATGCAAAACAATTGGTTAAAGGTGCCCAAATGTCTTGTGGCGCTTTTAACTGTCATTTCTCTGATGTGCTCCCTAAATTATGGCGCAAGCGCCCAGAGTGGAGTGCGTACAATTACCGGAGTTGTTAAAGATATCCGAGGTGAGGTTATCCCTGGAGCTTCAGTGATTGTCGTAGTAGAGAAAGATCAACCTATTAGAGGAACTGCTACCGACGAGAACGGAGCGTTCAAATTGTCAGTAACCTCAATGGATAAGGCGTTCGAGGTTTCATTCGTAGGAATGGAGACCCAGCAGGTATCAATTACATCTTCAAACAGTTATACCGTTGTTATGGACGAGGATACACAACTATTGAAGGATGTTGTTGTAACCGGAGTGTTCGAGCGTAAGGCAAACAGTTATACCGGAGCTGTTACAACAGTAACTGCCGAGGATTTGCAGTTGGTGGGTAATACAAACGTATTGCAGAGTTTGTCGGTAATCGATCCATCGTTTATGATTGTCGAGAACCTTTCTGCAGGATCAAACCCTAACGCATTGCCTGAGATTCAGATGCGTGGTCAATCCGGATTCGACAACAATGAGCCTCTGTTTATTCTTGATGGATTTGAGACAAACTTGACGGCAATCATGGACCTTGATATGAATATGGTTCAGAGTGTTACTTTGCTTAAGGATGCTACAGCTAAAGCAATCTATGGAGCAAAGGCAGCTAACGGAGTTGTTGTTGTTGAGACAAAGCGTCCTGAGAAGGGTAAATTGAGAGTGACATACACAGGAAGTGTTGATGTCGAGACTCCTGATTTGAATAGTTACAACTTGACAAATGCTGAGGAGAAGTTGCAGGCAGAGAAACTGGCAGGTTTCTATTCTTCAGAGAGTGTAACAACTCAGATTTCCCTTGATCAGACATATACCAAAATGCTTCAGAAGATTGAGGCGGGAGTTAATACCGATTGGATGGCTCAGCCTTTGAGAAACGGTGTCGGTCAGAAACACTCGGTATATCTTGACGGAGGTGATGGAGCAACTACATACCAGGCTAACATTGCCTACAATCAGGTTAATGGAGTAATGGATGAGTCATATCGTAAAACCATCAATGGATCGTTGGCAATTGTTTATCGTACCGATAAGTTTATGTTTAGAAACAAACTTAGCGTTGATGATAACAGAACCCAAGAGTCTCCATACGGAACATTCAGCCAATACACTCTTATGAATCCATACAATGAGTTGGAGGATGAGAACGGTCAGATGCCTGAGATGTACACAGGAATTGTTACACAATATAATCCATTGCACAATGGTAAGATTGGTTCATACGATAAGACCAACTATACAAGTGTAACTAACAATACCTATTTGGAGTACCGTCCAATCGAGGAGTTGAGAATTACCGCTCAGTTTGGAGTAACTGTAAAGAATTCAGGCGCTGATAACTTCAAACCTGCAGCTCATACAGACTTCTTGTCGTATACAGGAGATAATCTATATCGTGCAGGTTCATATTACGATATGAACAGAAAGGATAATAGCTGGACTGCGCAGGTAGGTGTTCAATACTCTTTGACAAAGGATAAACACCTGTTCTTTGTTAACGGTCAAGTAAATGCAAGCCAGACAAAATATACCTATAGCACTATGAATGCCGAGGGATTCCCAAATAAGAACCTTTCTCACGTATCTTCAGCTGTTCAGTATGCTGAGAATACCACTCCGGGTGGAGGAGAGGGTATCTATCGCGATTTCGGATTCATTGCATCTGCCAACTACTCATTTGACGAGAAGTATCTGTTTGATGCTAACTTGCGTTTGACAGGTTCTTCACAGTTTGGAGCTGATAACCGTTGGGGATTGTTCTGGTCATTGGGAGCAGGATGGAATATCCACCGCGAGAATTTCTTGAAGGAGTCAACATGGTTGCAACGCTTGAAGGTACGTTTCTCTACAGGTTATACCGGATCACAAGGATTCAATACATACGATGCAATCGCAACCTTGAACTACAATATGACCGCACAGTACAATGGAATGTTGGGTTCATACGTGACACGCTTGGCAAACCCAAGTTTGCAGTGGCAGAAAAAGTATGACACTAATGTGGGAGTTGATTTCTCTGTATTGAATGGTATTGTTTCCGGACGTTTTGATTGGTATAAGGCAACAACCAAGGGAATGACAACCTCTATTACAACACCAGGTTCAACCGGATTCGTAAGTTATGTTGATAACTTGGGAGAGTCTGAGAATAAGGGATATGAGGCTTATGTGAATGTACGTTTGTGGCAGCAACCTCGCTCAAGAAGCTTTGTAAGTATCTACTCTTCATTGGCATCTAACAAGAATACCTTGAAGAAGATTGCCAACTCATTGAAGCAGCAGAATGATATGTCCGATGCATCAATGAATGAAACAAAGAGTGTTAACCTTGCAACTCGTTACGAGGAGGGTCAGTCTTTGAATACAATCTGGGCTGTTAAGTCTTTGGGTATCGATCCTCAGTCAGGTAAGGAGTTGTATGTAAGACCTGATGGCTCTTTGACATACGAGTGGAATGCAGCTGACCAGGTAGCTTGTGGTATTAATCTTCCTAAGGTTTCAGGAAACTTCGGTTTGAATGCAGAGTGCCACGGAGCCGGAATCAATATGACATTTACATATAATACCGGAGGTCAGATGTATAACAGTACATTGGTATCAAAGGTCGAGAATGCAAATGTTCGCTACAATGTTGATAAGCGAGTTTTGACAGATCGTTGGAGCAAGCCAGGCGATGAGGTTCGCTTTAAATCAATTGCCGATCAATCTGCAACACAGCCAACATCTCGTTTCGTAGAGGATTATACATTGGTAAACTTCGCCTCTTTGAGTGTTTACTATGATTTCCGTGAG